>JANQRO010000405.1 GCA_028284525.1 Myxococcota bacterium
ACTCCGTGCCTCCCCCCGGCCCGACCGAGCCCGTCGCCGGGGCGATCGAGACGACACCGCCGAAGGCGCCCCGCCTCGCCCTGTGGCTGCCCTGCGAAGGCTCGGTACGCGTCCTCGAGCATCCCGAGCGCCTCGACACCCTCCTCGAACACGCTGCGGCGATCGGTGCCACCGACCTCTTCGTCCAGGTCTTCCGGGGCGGCCGCGCGTGGTTCGAGACCGATCTGGCCGACGCCACCCCCTTCATCGCGGCGCGGGAGGTTTCCGGGGTCGATCCCCTCGCGCTGCTCCTGACCCGCGCCGGTGAGGCCGGCCTGCGGGTCCACGCCTGGATCAACGCCCTGTCTCTATCGACGCGACGCAGCGGCCCGCTCTTCGATCGGCTGGGTCCCGAAGCGGTGCAGGTCGACCAGCGCGGGCGCTCGGTGCTCGACTATCCCGACCTCGAGCTCCCCGAACCCGACCGGCGGTTCCTCCGCATGGGGACCCGCCAGGTGTGGCTGGACCCGGGGGTGCCCGAGGTCGCCACGGCGCTCGAAGAGATCGTGGCGGATCTCTTTCGACGCTACCCGGCCCTGCGCGGGCTCCATCTCGACTACATCCGTTATCCCGACGTGCTGCCCTTCAGCCCGGGCGCCCGCTTCGGGGTCGGTGTCGGCTTTGGCTACGGCGAGCCGTCGCGGGCGCGCTTCCAAGCCGAGACCGGGCTGCGCGCGCCCTTTGGCGACTCACTGGTCAACGCCAACCGCTGGGACCAGTGGCGCCGCGAGCGCGTCGGCGAGGTGGTGGAACGCGCCGGGGCCGCGGCGCGGGGCGATCGCGGCGACGTCGAGGTGTCGGCGGCGGTCTGGGCCTACGCGAACCGCGCCTATCTCTCGCTCTTCCAGGACTGGCGCGGCTGGCTCGAGGCGGGCTGGATCGACTTCGCGGTGCCGATGGCGTACACGCTGGACGACCGGCTGCTGCGTTACATCGCCCACGAGGTCACCGGAGGCGTCGAGGGCGGGCGCGTCTGGATCGGCCTCGGGTCCTGGCTCTTCGCGGAACGCCCCGAGCGCGCGCGGGCCCAGCTCGACTTCGCCCGCTCGCTCGCGCCCGCCGGCGTGTCGCTCTTCTCCTACGACGCCATCCGCGACGCTCCGGCGCTGCGCCAGGCGCTCGAAGCCCCGTGAGCGAAAGCGACCTATCCCTTCTCGACGACTATGATTTCGAGCTCCCGGATGAGCTCATCGCCCAACGCCCCGCCGCGGCCCGGGAGGACGCGCGACTCCTGGTGGTCCACCGCGTCGGCGAGCGCCTCGAACACGCCGCGGTGCGCGACCTCCCCGAACGGCTCGGCCCGGACGACCTCCTCGTCGTGAACGCCTCGAAGGTGGTGACGGCCCGGCTGGTGGGGGCCAAGGAGAGCGGCGGGCGCGCCGAGGCGCTGCTGCTGGGCCCCTGCGCGGGCAACGACGCCCAGTGGCGCGCACTGGTCTCGTGCCGGGGGCGGCTGCGTCCCGGGCACCGCTTCGTCTTCGGAACCGGGCTCGCCGCGGAGCTCGTCGCCGTCGACGGCGACGGGGAAGCGACCCTCGTCTTCCCCGACCTCGACGCCGGCGTGTCGCCCTACACCTACGGCGAGACCCCGATCCCGCCCTACATCCGCGGTGGCCGCGCGGAGCCCGCCGACCGCGAGCGCTACCAGACCCTCTTCGCGCGGGTGCCGGGCTCGGTGGCGGCGCCCACCGCCGGGCTCCACTTCGGGCGCGGGCTCCTCGCCGCCCTGGACGCCCGGGGCGTGCGCCGCGCAGAGCTCGTGCTGCACGTGGGCGCCGGCACCTTTCGGCCGCTGCGCGCCGCACAGCTCGCCGCGGGCGCGCTGCACGCCGAGTCCTACACCTTGCCCGAGGCGACCGCCGAGGCGATCGCGGAGACCCGACAGCGGGGCGGCCGGGTGGTGGCGGTGGGCACGACGACGACACGGGTCCTCGAAAGCTGTGTCGATACCCGCGGTGCGCTCGTTCCGGGCTCGGGTGAGACCACCCTCTTCCTCCAGCCCGGCGCGCGCTTTCGGGTCGTGGACGCCCTTCTCACCAACTTCCACCTCCCGCGCTCCTCGCTGCTGCTCCTGGTTGCCGCCTTTGCCGGCCGGGCGCTCACCCTGCGCGCCTACCGTGAGGCCGTCGCCGCGCGCTACCGCTTCTACTCCTACGGTGACGCGATGTGGCTGGTGTGAGCGAGGCGTTCTCGTTCGCCGTGACGGCCCGGGACGGTGAGGCGCGCGCCGGCCGGCTCGGGACCGCCCACGGCGCGGTGGAGACGCCGGCCTTCATGCCCGTCGCCACCTACGGCGCCGTGCGCGGGGTCGCGCCCGAGGAGCTCCGCGCCGTCGGCGCCCAGATCGCCCTCGCCAACACCTACCACCTCCACGAGCGGCCGGGGGAGGCGGTGGTGGAGTCGCTCGGCGGGCTCCACGGCTTTACGGGCTGGAGCGGCCCCTGGCTCACCGACAGCGGCGGCTTCCAGATCACCTCCCTGGCGGACCGCGCGGTGATCGATGAGCAAGGCGTGACCTTCGCCTCGCCCCGCGACGGCGCCACCCGACGCCTCACCCCGGAGTC
>JANQRO010000411.1 GCA_028284525.1 Myxococcota bacterium
CAAGATCGTGTTCGGGGCCTCCCTCGATGCGGACCGTCCGCTCCAGGTGCTGGCCGAGCTGGGGGCGCCGCCGGACCACCCCGTCTCCCTCGACCACCCCGAAGGCCGCTACTTCACGGGCCTGTGGTTGCAGGCCTGATGGACCCCGAGGCGACGGCCCGCGCCGCGGGCTACGTGGACGCCCACGGCGACGCCCTCGAGCGCGCCCTGGCCGGCGCCGACGGCCGGCCCGACGCCGCCGCGCTCGAGGCAGGCCTCGCCGCGCGGCAGCGGGAGGACGGGGCCGTCGTGTTCCCAGAGAGCGCCGCGGGTGACCCGATCGCCGGCACGCTGCGCGCCCTCGCGCTCCTCGCCACCGCGGGAACCACCCGCGGTGCCGTGGCCCGAGGGGCGGTCGGCTTCGCGCAGCGCGCGCGGAACCACGCCGGAGGCTGGTCGCTCGGGTCGGGGGATGGCCACGCCGCCCATCTCGCGACGGCCCTGCTCGCCGGCTTCCTCGCCCAGTCGCCCTACGCGCGCACCCGGGTGCTGCAGGAGTCCGCCGACTGGCTCGCCACGCGCTGGTCGCCCGAGCTCGTGCGCGCCGGCGACTACGCGATGATCGCCGGCCACGCCCACTTCTTCGGGAACTACCCCCACGACGCCACCGACGGCGTGCTCCAGTGGTGCGGCCGCGAGCTCGAACGCGGGGTGCGCGGCGGGACGCTCCCGGCGCTCTTCGCGCTGCGTGTGTTCTCGCTCTGCGAGGCGCCGGTGTTTCCGGGGACCCGTCTGGCGGCCCCGCCGCTCCTCGAGCGGCTCCCCGCCGAACAGGCCGCGGACGGCGGCTTTCTCCCGGGTCTTCCGGCGCCGTGGCGGGTGTCTGCGACCCTCGCCGCCCTCGAGGCGTCGCGGCGGTTCGGGGTGCCGCCGGGGTTTGCGGGGACCGGCTAGGCGCGGCAAGGTTCGGATCCCCTCGGGCCCGGCCGGCAGGCCGGTCCGTCTGCGCAGGAGAGACGCCGTGCTCAACCTCGCCGCCATGCACGAGGCGATCGCCGACGCGGTCCCCGACCGCGACTGTCTGGTCTTCCGCGACCGGCGCTACAGCTGGCGAGACGTCCAGGATCGCACCCGGCGTCTGGCCTCGGTGTTGCGCGCCCACGGGCTCGGCTGCCACGTCGAGCGCTCGTCCCTCGACAACTGGGACAGCGGTCAGAGCCACGTGGCGCTCTACCTGCACAACGGCAACGAGTACCTCGAGGGGATGCTCGGCGCCTACAAGGCGCGCTGCGCGCCCTTCAACGTCAACTACCGCTATGTCGAGGAGGAGCTCCTCTATCTCTTCGACAACGCCGACGCCGAGGCGGTGATCTACCACGACCGGTTCGCCCCGGTGCTGGCGGGCATCCGCGACCGGCTCGACAAGGTGAAGCTCTGGATCCAGGTGGCCGACGACTCCGGGGAGGCGCTCCTGCCCGGCGCGGTCGAGTACGAGGCGGCCCTCGCCGCCGCCGAGCCCGAGCCGCCCCGCGACCTCTCCCCCGACGATCTCTACATCCTCTACACCGGCGGCACGACCGGGATGCCCAAGGGGGTGCTGTGGCGGCAGGAGGACATCTTTCTCTCGGCGCTCGGCGGACCGCGCCCGCCCCAGACCCTCGAGGAAGTGGTCGCCAAGGCCCGCAAACGCGACCTGCGCACGATGGCGGCGCCGCCCTTCATGCACGGCGCGGCGCACTGGGTGGCCTTCAACGTCTGGGGGATCGGCGGCACGGTCGTGATCCAGAACCACCCCGCCACCCTCGATCCCGACGACATCTGGTCGATGGTCGAGAAGGAGAAGATCAACACCCTCACCATCGTGGGCGACGCGTTCGCGCGCCCGCTCCTCGATCAGCTCAAGAAGAAGCGCTACGACCTGTCCTCGCTCATCATGATGACGTCGGGGGGCGCGATCCTCACCGCGTCGATGAAGGACGAGTTCCTCGAGCACATCCCGGGGATGAAGATTCTCGACGCCCTCGGCTCTTCCGAGAGCGGTGCCCAGGCCTCGCAGTTCTCGGAGTCGGGCAAGAAGTCGAGCACGGGCGACTTCGCTGTCATCCCCGGCAACGTGGTGCTGAAGGAGGACCTCTCCGGGGTGATCGAGCCCGGCTCGGGCGAGATCGGCTGGCTCGCCAAGGAGGGGCGGATCCCGCTCGGCTACTACAAGGATCGCGAGAAGTCCGAAAAGACCTTCGTCGAGGTGGGCGGACGGCGCTTCTCGGTGCCGGGTGACCGCGCGACCATCGAGGCCGACGGCAGCATCCGCCTCCTCGGTCGCGACTCGGTCACGATCAACAGCGGCGGGGAGAAGATCTTCGCCGAGGAGGTGGAACAGGCGATCAAGCACCACCCCTCCGTCTACGACGCGGTGGTCGTGGGCACGCCCCACGACCGCTGGGGCAATCAGGTGACCGCGTTGGTGCGGCTGCGCGAAGGCGCGGCCCCCGACGAGGAGTCGATCCTCGCCACGGCCCAGGAACACATCGCGCGCTACAAGGCGCCCAAGGCCTTCGTCTTCGTCGACGAGCTGGTGCGCGCGCCGAGCGGCAAGGCCGACTACCGTTGGGCGAAAGAGACCGCCCTGGCGGCGCTGGAGGCACACGGTGGCCGATGACGAGCTGATCCTGAACGAGCGACGCGGAGCCGTCGCGCTCCTCACCCTCAACCGACCCAAGGTGCTGAACGCGCTGAGCTCGGCCGTGCTCCAGGCCCTGGCCAGCGCGGTCGACGACGTCGCCAAGGATCCCGACGTGCGCGCCCTGGTGCTGACCGGGAGCGGGCGCGCCTTTGCCGCCGGCGCCGACATCGCCGAGATGCGCCAGCACAGCCCCCAGGACGCGGTGCGCTTCAGCCGCCTCGGTCACGACACCTTCGCCTCGCTCGAGGCCTTGCCCTTCCCGACGATCGCCGCGGTGAACGGCTTCGCCCTGGGCGGCGGCTGCGAGATGGCGTGTGCCTGCGACTGGATCTACGCCTCCGAGAAGGCGCTCTTCGGCCAGCCCGAAGTGAACCTGGGGCTCATCCCGGGCTTCGGGGGGACCTCCCGGCTGGTGCGCCGGGTCGGCGTCGCCTGGGGCAAGGAGCTCTCCTGTGGCGGCGAGCCGATCGACGCCGAGACCGCCCAGCGCATCGGCCTGGCGAACCGCGTCTTCGAGCCCGACGCGCTCCTCGACGCCGCCCTGGGTGCCGGCGAGACCATCGCGAAGAAGGGGCCGGTCGCCGTGGCGCTCGCGAAGCGCTTGATCCAGGAAGGCCAGGGCGCCGACGTGCGCGTCGCCCACGCCCTCGAACAACAGGGCTTCGGCGCGATCTCCTCGACCCACGACCGCGACGAGGGGATGGACGCCTTCCTCGAGAAGCGCGAGGCGAAGTTCCAGGGTCGCTAGCGCTCAGCCCTCGACGGTCTCGGCGCTCCGTCCGGCGCGTCCTCGCAGCGCCGCGGCGTGGAGGCCCAGGTACGAGCCGCCCTGCTCTTCGACGTGCTCCGCGACCAACGCGTGCGCCTCTGGCAACCGATGCCACGGGATCGCCGGCCAGGCGTGATGCTCGGCGTGGAAGTTCATGTTCCACAGCCACCACTGGACGAAACGCGAGGGGTGCATGGTGCGGGTGCGCGCGAAGATCGTGCCCTCGTGGGGGAGGCCGGTGTGCTCGGCGGGGAGCCAGATGCCGTGGGCCACGTGGGAGAGCAGGAGCCCCGCGAGGATCCAGACGAAGCCCGGCACCCCGGCGAGCGCCGCCGCGACGACTGCCAGCCACACGGCGGCGATGGCCCGCGCCTCCCACACCAGACGCGGGCGCTCCTCCGCCGTGGAGAAGGACCCGATGGCGCGACCGGTTGCGGGCGAGGACGCCAGCCGGAAGGTCAAGGTGAAGCGGAGCTGCGCGAGGAGCCACCCGCTCCACAGCCAGAGCCAGCGCCCCGGCGCTCGCGGCCACGGAGAGAACCGGTCGGGGTCGGCGGCGATCTCCGGATCGCGCTCCGGGTCCTGGGTGTGGCGGTGGTGGGCCCAGTGGAACAGGCGGTAGATCGAGGGCGAGAGACAGAAGGGAAACGCGGCCACCCAGGCGGCGGCGCGGTTGGCGCGCCGGGTGCGGAACGCGGTCTGGTGGATGCATTCGTGGAAGGGGGCGAAGAAGCCGGCGGTGATCCCG
>JANQRO010000421.1 GCA_028284525.1 Myxococcota bacterium
CGAGGCGGCGGCGCGCTCCCACTGGATCGCGCGGGGCGGGAGCTCGTAGGCCTCCGGCGCCTCGCGGCAACCCGCGCCGAGGACGGCGAGCCACAGCGCGGCAGCGAGCCCCGCCGCGGACCCGCGCCGTCGCACCTGGATCACTGCAAGCGGGCTCAGCGCTTCGGCGCGCAGGCGCCGAGGGCCACCACCGCGAAGCCGTCGCTCACGGCGCCGAGGGACATCGTCCCTTCGGGATCGAGCACCGAGATGCTCCAGCCCGCGCCGTCGCGGACGCCTTCCTGCCCGTCTTCGACGCCTTGGATGATCGTCTTGCCCTCGAGGGAGGTCACCCGCTTGATCGGGGAGCGGCGCTCCCCACGCATGACCACCTTGCCGCCGAAGTCGACGTCGAAGTGACTCACCCCGAGGATCTCGTCCGGGTGTGCGGGCACACAACCCTGGGTGTGGTTGCACTCGAAGAGCTGGTGAACCGAGCAGAGGAGGGGTGTCTTGCCGTCGTAGGGCCCGGCCTGGGCCGCGCCGGCGCCGAAGAACAACAGGAGCGTTCCGCAGAGAAGGGCGTAGCTGCGCTGCATCGGGGTCTCCCTATCGAACCGTGTAGCCGCGGGCTTCGAGACAGGCGGAGAAAGCGCGGTTGAACTGGTTGCGCTGGTTCTGGTAGTTCGCCGACTCCTGCTGTGCCCACTGGTCCTGACGCCGACGGCTGTCGCGGCGACGCATCCCGCCCATCAGCCCACCGCCGGCGGCGCCGATCGCGGCTCCCTTGCCCGCGTCACCCGCGATCGCTCCGATCGCGGCGCCGGCCAGGGCGCCCCGCGCGGCGCCGCCGACGGCACCGCCTTCGGTCTGGGGCGCGGCGGTGGTCGCCTGGGGGGTCGCTTGGGGATTGAAGCCCGTCTGGTCGGTCGCGAAGCGCCGACACTGCGCCTCGTCGAGATCCTGCTGGTCTCGATCCTGGCCTTCGGCCGGATAGATGAAGAGCTCCTGTGCAGTCACCGGCGACGCGATCGCCAGGGCCGCGACGAGCGCGAGAATTCGTCTCATGGGTTCCTCCTTGGGTCCGGGTAGATCATGCGCGGCCTGCGTCGCCCCCTCAATCCCCTGCGCGCCGTTTTTTTGAGAACGAACCGGAAATCGACCGGTTGCGAGGTGACTGCCTCACCACACCGGGAGCGCGTAGTTCACGATGACGCGCACCTGGTTGGGGGTGCGGGAGCTGCGCTCGACGTCGAGGATCGCGCCGCGCACCCGGATCCAGAGACGCCGCAGCGGATGCGAGGCCGGAAAGCGATAGTCGAAGGTGAGGTTCCACTCGTCGACGTCGGCCAGCGACGTGTGTGTGACGCCGTCCCGGGCGTGGCTCCCGTGGACATAACGGGCGAGGGCCGTCAGACCCGGCAGCCCGATCCGCGAGGCGTCGTAGGACAGTCCGACCCCGACGCCGCGCTCACCGGCGCGGTTGAAGCTGCGGGTCATCAGCGAATTGAAGCCGGGGAAGCCGCCCCACGGGTTGCGGATCCGGCGGTCGCGGTCGATCTGGGTGTAGGCGAGACCCAGGATGATCCCCCGCGCGCTGACCCCCGCGCGGAGGCCGACGCCCCAGGTGTCGAAGTCCGGCCCGGGGAGGAGCTCGTCCCCGATGCTCGTCTGATGCATGAACTGGGCGGTGAGCCGGATCGCGACCTCGTCGCTCACCGGGTGGGAGGTGTCGGCCTCGGCGTAGAGGGTGTTCATCACGTCCCAGCCGATCAGGTTGTGGACGCTGAGCGACGAGCCCTCGCGGGGCCGCCACGCGGCCCCGATCGCCGTGACGCCGCGGTCCTCCCCGGTCTCGACGCCGGCGGCCCGGGACATCGACACGAAGTGGTTGTCGTCGCGGGGCTTGATCTTGTCGACGTGGGCCAGGTCCCAACGCAGCGCACCGCTGTGATCCTGCAGCGTGTAGGCCTGGAAGGTGTTGGGGATCATCCGGCTGTCGTTGCGGTTGAGGAAGGGTTTGTAGAGGGTTTGTCGAAAGAGCCTCGCGCGGTACTCGCGGATGTTCAGATTGGCGTGGATCTGTCCGAGGGCGGTGATGCCGACCTGGCGGGGCTGGAGCAGGCCCGTGCCGTCGCGCGACTCGGGACCCCAGAGCCGTTGGCTCGTGAACAGCTCCGCGCCGATCGACACGAAGTCGAAGAGTCGCGGCGTCAGGACCTCGATCGACCCGCCGCCGGCCCACGCGTCGTTGTGATCCCCGTTCGCGCGGTAGCGGAGAAAGAGATAGGTCCGCACTCGCAACGTCAGTTCCGGATCGCCGACCAGCCAGTCGGTGAGACGTGTGCGACTCAGCGGGCGCTCTTCCTCGAAGGCGCCGTCCCCGGGTGTGACGACCTTCTCGACCGAGTCCGGCGGCGGCTCTTCGCTATTGATGTACTCGGTCGCGGAGACCGGTGACGCGACGACCCACGCGACGCACACGATCCACACGCCCCCGAGCCCGTGCCGCGTCCGCGTTCTCCCGCCGCCACATCGCACCTCGCTAAGATAGGCGCGATGAGCACCGACGCCGCGATCGTCTTCGGAATCCTCGGCGTGGCGGGCGTGCTCTTCGCGTCCGGCCGGGTGCGACTCGACATCACCGCCATCCTCGTGGTGCTGGCGCTGATCCTCTCCGATGTCCTCACACCGCGACAGGCGCTCGCGGGGTTTGGCGACCCGGTGGTGATCCTCGTCGCCGCGCTGCTGATCGTGGGCGAGATGATGACCCGCACCGGGGTCTCCCACGCGATGGGCGCCTGGCTGATGCGCGCCGGGGGCGGCAGCGAAACCCGACTCCTGATGCTGATGATGGTGACGGCCGGTGTGCTCGGAAGTGTGATGAGCTCGACCGCCGTGGTGGCGGTCTTCATCCCGGTCGTGCTCACGATCTCGGCCAAGACCGACCTGAACGCCAGCCGTCTGCTCATGCCGCTCTCCTTTGCGGCGCTGGTGAGCGGTATGCTGACGCTCATCGCCACCACGCCGAACCTCGTGGTGAGCGCCGAGCTCGAGGCCAAGGGCTTCGAGCCGCTCGGGTTCTTCAGCTTCACCCCGATCGGCGCCGCGATCCTCGCCGTCGCCGTCGGCTACATGTGGCTGGTGGGCCGACACCTGTTGCCCGGCGGCGAGGTGGCGCCCCCCAAGAGCGATGCCCGCACCTTCGCCGATCTCGCCGCCGGCTTCGGGGTCACCGGGCGCCTCCATCGTCTCCGCGTGCGCGCCGACTCGCCGCTGGTCGGGCTCACCCTGGGTGAGACCCAGATCGGCTCCCGCTACGGCGTCCGCGCGATCGGGATGGAGCGACGCGAGCGACGGGGCCGCGTCTCGATGGTCTCGTCGCCGGGGCCCGACGCGGAGCTCCACGGCGGAGACGTGCTGATCGCCGTCGCCTCCCTCGACGCCGTGACCCGCGTGGTGCGCGAGGAACAGCTCGAGGCGCTCGAGATCACCGAGCGCGATCGCGAGTCCTGGAAGCGCGAGTTCGGCATCGCCGTCGTGCTGATCCACCCCGACTCGCGACTCGAGGGAGAGACCTTGCGGAGCGCGGAGTTTCGCTCGACCCACCACCTCCAGGCCCTCGGGGTGCGGCGCCGCGGCGAGGTGATCGAGGAGTACCTCGACCTCCCCCTGGAGGCGGGCGACTCCCTCCTCGTGTTCGGCGGCTGGCCGGCGATCTCGCGGCTCCAGGGCGACACCCACGATTTCGTGGTGCTGAGCCTTCCCGAGGAGCTGGACGATGTCGCGCCCGCCCGTCACCGCGCTCCAGCGGCGCTGGCGATCCTCGGCGGGATGGTGCTCCTCGCCGCCTTCGACGTCGTGCCGGTCGTGGTCGCGGTCCTCCTGGCGGCCCTCGCTGCGATCTTCGCGGGCTGTCTGTCCACCGAAGAGGGCTACGCATCGATCTCCTGGAGCAGCATCGTCCTGATCGCCGGGATGCTTCCGATCGCCGACGCCCTCGAGCGCACCGGGGGCGTCGACCTCCTGGTCGAGGTCTTGGTCGACGGCCTGGGCGAGGCCGGTCCCTACTTCTTGATGACGGCCTTCTTCTTCGTCACGGCCGGCCTCGGCCTCGTGCTCTCGAATACGGCGACGGCGGTGTTGATCGCTCCCATCGCGATGCGCGCCGCCGACGTGTTGGCGGTCTCGCCCTACCCGCTCGCGATGTCGGTGGCGATCGCCGCGTCGGCGGCCTTCATCACCCCGGTCTCGACACCGGTCGTGACCTTGGTGGTCGCGCCGGGCGGCTACCGCTTCATGGACTTCGTGCGGGTCGGCACGCCGCTCCTCGTGCTCACCTGGCTCACGACCCTGCTGGTCGTCCCGCTCGTCTTTCCCTTCTACCCGTGACGCGCCGGGGCGGAACGTGGAGTCTGGCGCGTTGGCTGCAGGTCGGGGCCTCGTTGCCGCTCCTCGCGGGCTGTTCCCTCGCTACCTCGCTCCCGGCGCCGACCACCCTGGACGAACGTCTCGCGGCGCTGCCGACCGAAGGTCTCCCCGTGTCGGGAGACACACGCATCCTCTGGAACGATCGACTCGTCCCCTACGTGGTGGCGGAGCGCGACGACGACGCCGCCTTTGCCCTCGGTCTGGTTCACGCCCACCTGCGTCTCGGGCAGATGATGCTCGCCCGGCGCATCGCGTCGGGCCGGCTCGCGGAGGTGGCGGGGCCGATGGCGATCGATCTCGACCGCACGCTGCGCACCTTGGGCATCGCCCGCGCCGCCGACGCGATCGTCGAGACGATGGATCCCGAAGCGAGGCGTTGGCTCGAGCGCTTCACCGAAGGGGTGAACGTCTACCAGGCGCGGATGACCGAGCTCCCCCACGAGCACCAGGTGCTCGGTGTCGGCGCCGAGCGGTGGCGACCGCGGGACGTCGTCGCCCTGGGGCGTCTGGGTGGCGTCGACGTGACCTGGGGAAGCTGGCCCGCGCTCTTCGCGCTGCGCGAGGAGCCGGGCTGGTCGGAGCTGTGGCCGCGTTTGCTGCGCCGGGGGCGGCAGAGCCCGACGAGCTTTGGCGCGGATCTCGACCACGCCATGGCGGAGGGCACCCGCCGCGCGCGACCGCTGATCGATGTACTGCGCGCGGTGGCGCGCACCGGGAGCAACTCGGTGGCGGTCTCCGCCCGCCGCAGCGCGAGCGGTGCGCCGCTGGTCGCCCACGATCCGCACCTCGGGTTGCTGCTCCCGAACTTCTGGCTGATCGTGGGGTTGCGCTCGCCTTCGTATCGCGTCGTCGGTCTGATGGCGCCCGGCGTGCCGGTCTTCGCCCCCGGGCGCAGCCCCGACCTGGCCTGGGGCGGCACCAATCTCTACGCGGCGACGAGCGAGCTCGTCGACGTGAGCGAGCTCGACCCCGCCTCCTTCGCGGTCGAGGACGAGCCGCTGACGGTGCGCTTCTGGCCCGATCGCCGCGCCCGACGGCGCGTCACTCCCCACGGTCCGCTCCTCAACGATGCCCCGCTCTTCCGGGTGCCGGCGGGTCGGCGGCTCGCGCTGCGCTGGATCGGCCATCAGGT
>JANQRO010000440.1 GCA_028284525.1 Myxococcota bacterium
TGGAGATCGATCGCCCGCTCGTCCTCGACGCCGACGGGCTCTTTCCCTTTGGCAGGTCCCTCGCACCGCTGCGCGCGCGGGGGGCGCCCACGTTGCTGACCCCCCACCCCGGTGAGGCCGCGCGGCTCCTCCAGTGCGACGCGATTGCGGTGAATCGCGATCGGGTCGGCGCGGCGCGACGGCTCGCCGAGGAGACGGGGAGTGTCGTCGTCCTCAAGGGGGCGGGGACCGTCGTCGCGTCCGGAGACGGAACGGTGACCCTGAACCCCACCGGAGGCCCGGCCCTGGGGAGCGGCGGGACGGGCGACGTCCTCGCCGGGCTCTGCGCCGGGCTGCTGGCCCAGGGCGTCGCGCCGGGCGACGCGGCGACCTTGGGGGTCTGGCTCCACGGCGCAGCGGGAGACCGCCTGACCGCGCGGAGGGGACCCTCGGGCGTGCTCGCCGGGGAGGTCGCCGACGAGTTGCCGGCGGTGATGGAGGCCTTGCGTCACCACGAGCCGGAGGAGCCGGGTCTTGCGTTGCCCTTCCCGTAGCCCCGAGGAGACCCGAGCCATCGCCGCGGCGCTGGGCACGGTGCTGCGCGAGGCCATCGAGGAGGGTGCCGTGGTCGGGCTGGTCGGCGCCCTCGGCGCCGGCAAGACCGAATTCGTCCGCGGTCTGGCCGAGGGCGCCGGCGCGGACCCGGGCCTGGTGGCGAGTCCCAGCTTCGTCGTGGCCAGCGAGTACCCGTCCCGAGACGGGACGCTGCGCGTGGCCCACGTGGATTGCTACCGCCTGGAGAGCGAGGCCGAGCTCGAGGCGGCCGGCTTCCTGGATTGGCTCGTGCCCGGTGTGATCGTCGCCGTGGAGTGGGCCGACCGCTTTCCGCCGGCGCTCCCCGCGGATCACCTCGACGTGCGGATCGAGCGAAACCCCGGCGGCGACGCCCGTTCCCGAGAGCTCGTTGCGCGGGCCCGCGGCCCGCGGGCCGAGGCCTGGTGCCGTGAATGGGCGGTGCGTCTCGCGTCGGCGGGCGCGGCTCCCTAAGGTTCGGGCCATGGCGTTGATCGTCCAGAAGTACGGGGGCACGAGCGTCGGCAGCGCCGAGCGCATCCGGGCCGTCGCCGAGCGCGTGGTGGAGACCGCCAAGGCGGGCAACCAGGTGGCGGTCGTCGTCTCGGCGATGGCCGGCGAGACCGACGCGCTGGTGGCCCTGGCCGGGGAGCTCGGCGGCACCCCGCCGCCGGCCCGGGAGTACGACGTGCTCCTCGCCACCGGGGAGCAGAAGTCGATCGCGCTTCTGGCGATGGCGATCCAGGCGCTGGGGCAGCCGGCGCGGTCCTTCACCGGCGCCCAGATCGGAATGCGCACCGACGACGCCCACAACCGGGCGCGCATCCTCGACGTCGACGCCGAGTGCATCCACCGGGAGCTCGAACGCGGCGTGGTCGCCGTGATCGCGGGCTTCCAGGGCATCGACGACGAAGGCGACATCACGACCCTCGGACGGGGCGGCTCCGACACCTCGGCGGTGGCGATCGCCGCGGCCCTCGGCGCCGACGTTTGCGAGATCCTGACCGACGTGACCGGGGTCTACACCACCGACCCCCGCATCACCGAGAGCGCTCGCAAGCTCGAACGCATCTCCTTCGAGGAGATGATCGAGATGGCGAGCGCCGGCGCCAAGGTGCTGCAGATCCGCGCGGTGAAATTCGCGATGCACTACGGGCTCCCGCTCCACGTGCGGTCGAGCTTCGAGGAGGAGGAGGGCACCTGGGTGACCCGCGAAGACGATGTGATGGAGCGCCTGGTCGTGTCCGGCGTCACCGCCAACCGGGACGAGGCAAAGATCCGCGTCCACGCCCTCCGCGACGAGCCGGGGGTGGCGTCGGCGCTGCTGACCCCGCTCTCCGACGCGGGGATCGTGGTCGACATGATCGTCCAGAACCTGGCGCGAGACGGCAGCACCGACTTCACGTTCACCGTGCCGAAGAACGACTACGCACGCGGGCTCGAGCTTGCCCAGGCGACGGCCTCGAAGATCGGCGCCGGGGGCGTCGAGGGCGACGATGGCATCGCCAAGGTCTCGATCGTCGGCCTCGGGATGAAGGATCACGCCGGCGTGGCGTCGCGGATGTTCGAGGTGCTCGGCAGCGAGGGGATCAACATCCAGATGATCTCGACGAGCGAGATCAAGATCTCGGTGGTGGTCGAAGAGAAGTACACCGAGCTCGCCGTGCGGGCCCTGCACGCGGCCTTCGTCGAGGACGGCGCCGCGTTGTTGAGCCCCGAGGCGTGAGTCCCGAGGGCGTCGCGTGGGGGGTGGCGCTCGCTCTGGTCGGCCTCGGGGGGGTCGGCGTCCTACGCGGCGACGCCATCGTGCCCGAGTGTGCAGCCCCACGTCTCGTCCGCGACGACGGCGGGGTCGCGCTCGTCCGCTGTGACGGCGTCGGGGGAGAGAGCGTGGCCGGCGCCGTCGGGCTCCTCTACGGCGTACCCATCGATCTCAACCGCGCGGGGGTGCGCGACCTGACGGCCCTCCCGGGGATCGGCCCCGCGCGCGCCACGGCGATCGTGGCCGCCCGGGAGCGGTCGCCCTTCTGCTCGCCCGAGGAGATCGTCCGGGCCCACGGGGTGGGGCCGCGCACCGCCGCCGAGCTCCGCGGGTGGACGCGGGCGAGCTGTGGGGAGGCGTCCCGGTGAGCGACCCCGTTCGACCCGCCGCCGACGAGGCGTCACCTGCCCCGACCCCGCGGGTCGCCCTCTCGCCGCGCGCCCTCGGCGACCTCAAGACCCTCGCCACACGGGTCCAGCGCTACTGCGACCACGACATCTGGCAGGACCGCGACGCCCCGAAGACCGGGGCGCGCGCGCTCGGGCGCCGCATCCTCCAGCTCTTCGTGCTGATGGTGCAGGGGCTGCGGGGCGACCAGGTCGGCCTCCGCGCCAGTGCGCTCACCTACTTCTCGTTGTTGTCGTTGGTGCCCCTGCTCGCGATCGCCGCGGCCCTGATGGGGTCCTTCGGCGACACCGACCGCCTCGTCGACTTCGTGGTGGCGAACCTCACCGTCGACAACCCGAAGGCGCGCGAGACCCTCGAGGGCCTGCTCGCCGCCGTCGACTTCCGCGCTCTCGGCGGATTGGGCGCCGGCATCCTGTTCATCAGCACCGTCCTCGGGCTCTCGAGTGTGGAGCACGCCTTCAACCAGATCTGGGGCGTAGAGCGCACGCGATCGTGGTCGCGGCGCTTCCCCGATTATCTGGCCACCCTCGTCGTGGCGCCGCTCCTGCTGTCGATCGGCGTGGCGTCGGGCACGGCGGTGCAGAGCGTGCCGTGGGTACAGCGTTTGATCGCCGAGCCCGGGTGGAGCGATCTCTTCCGCTGGACCGTGCAGCTCACGCCGACCTTCATCCTGTTTCTGGGCTTCGGGTTCCTCTACTGGTTCGTGCCCAACACGAAGGTGAAGATCGGCTCGGCGCTGCTCGGCGCCGCGCTCGCCGCGCTGCTCTTCGTGGCGGCGCGAAAGCTCTACGTCGATTTCAGCATCGGCGCCGCTCGCGCCCACGCGCTCTACGGGAGCCTCGCGGCGCTCTCGATCTTCATCGTGTTCCTCTACGCCTGTTGGGTGATCGTCTTGCTGGGCGTCGAGTTCTGCTTCGTCCACCAGAACCTCGATACCTTCCGCGTGGCGCGCCAAGGCGAGGACCCGGACCCCGGCGACCGCGAGGCCATCGGGGTCGCGGTCGCCGTGTGGGTGGCCCGCGAGTTCGGCACCGATTCGGGTGGAGTCCGCGCGGAGGTCCTGGCCCGCGCCCTCGATGTGCCGATCCGCAGCGTGCGCGACGTGATCGGAAGCCTCGTCGGCGCGGGGATCCTCTCGCATCGGGGCGATCCATCCGGCGGGCTCTACCAGCTCGGGCGCTCCGCCGAGTCGATCCGCGTCACCGACGTCCTGCTGGCGCTCCGCGGCGTTCGCCAATTCGAGCCACCGGATCGGGACACGGGTCTCCAGAGCGTGCTCGAGACGCTCCACAGCTCGGTCGTCGCCGCCCTGGGGACCCGCACCTTGGCGGATCTCGCCGGCGAGGCCCGCGAACCCCGGAACTGACGCCGTCTTCGGGCGAGATCGGGGCGCCGGCAATTGAGTGCGGGGCCCCGCTCTGCCACCCTCGGCGGGCCGATGCGGATCTACCTCGATCACAACGCGACCACGCCTCTCCATCCCGACGCCCTCGAGGCGATGATCCGGGTGTTGCGCGAGGTGCCGGGCAACCCGAGCAGCACCCACCACGAGGGAAGCGAGGCGAAGCGCGTCGTCGAGACGGCGCGAGAGCAGGTCGCCGCGCTGCTCGGCGCCACCCCCCGAGAGCTCGTCTTCACCGGCGGGGCCACCGAGGCGAACAACCTGGCGCTCGCCGGACTCGCGACGACGTTGCACGAACGCGGACGCCACATCGTCTCGACGACGGTGGAGCACCCCTCGGTGGAAGAGCCCCTGCGTCGTCTCGAGGCGGAGGGGGCGGAGGTCGCCCGGCTCGGTGTGGATCCGGAGGGCCGGGTCGACCTCGACGCGGTGCGCGCGGCGCTGCGTGATGACACCGCTCTCGTGAGCGTCATCTGGGCGAACAACGAGACGGGGGTGCTCCAGGACGTCGCGGCGCTCGCGGAGTGCGCCCACGCCCGCGGAGCACTCCTCCATGTCGACGCGACGCAAGCGGTGGGCAAGATACCGGTGCGGGTCGATGAGGTGCCCGTGGACTTCCTGTCGACCTCCGCCCACAAGTTCGGCGGCCCCAAAGGCGTGGGTCTGCTGGCGCTGCGGCACGAGGCGCTTCCGGAGGCCTTCGTGCGCGGCGGGCCCCAGGAACGGCGGCTGCGCGGGGGCACCCACAACGTGGCGGGGATCGCGGGCTTCGGAGCGGCGGCGGCCGCCGCCCACGCCGAGCTCGACGCCCGGGTCGAGCGTTACGCGGCGTTGCGCGACCGGCTCTGGGTCGGAATCGCCGAGAAGGTGCCCGACGTGCGGCGCAACGGGCACGCCGAGCACGTGCTCCCCAACACCCTGAATGTGGAGTTCTGCGGGGCGCAGGGGGACGTGCTCCTCGAGATCCTCGACCTCGAGGGGATCGCGGTCTCGGCGGGAGCCGCCTGTGCCTCGGGCTCGATCGACCCGTCTTCGGTGCTCACGGCGATGGGACGCAGCCCCGAAGAGGCCCGCGCCTCGCTGCGCTTCAGCGTGGGCGAGGGCAACGACACCGCACAGATCGACCGGGTGCTCGCCGGGCTCCCCGAGTGGGTGGCGCGTACCCGTCCACCCGGGAGCGTGGCGTGAACGAACGCGTCGTGGTGGCCATGTCCGGTGGCGTCGACTCCTCGGTGGCGGCGGCGCTCCTGGTGGAGCAGGGCTACGAGGTCATCGGGATCACGATGCACCTCTCGGGATCGGCGTCCCGCTGTTGCTCGCTCGACGACGCCGACGACGCGCGGCGGGTCGCCGAGCGGCTCGGCATCCGGTTCTACGTCGCCAACTACGCCGATGTGTTTCGCCGCGAGGTGATGGAGCCCTTCGCCGACGCCTACCTCCGCGGCGAGACGCCGATCCCCTGCGTTGCGTGCAACCAGCGCCTCAAGTTCCACCACCTCCTCGAGCGGGCCGAGGCCCTCGGCGCGGAGCGGGTCGCCACGGGGCACTACGCCCGGATCGACCGCCGCCCGGACGGTCGCTATCGCCTGCGTCGCGGTGCCGATCCGCAGAAGGACCAGTCCTACTTCCTCTTCGACCTCGACCAGAGCCAGCTCGCCCGCATCGCGTTTCCGGTGGGGGCGATGCACAAGGACGGGGTGCGCGCCCGCGCCCGCGAGCTCGGCCTCGCCACCGCGGACAAGGCCGAGAGCCAGGAGATCTGCTTCGTCCCCGACGACCGCTACGCCGACGTCGTCGAGGCGATCCGTCCCGACGCGCTTCCCGGGCGCGGGGAGATCGTCGACGAGACCGGACAGGTGGTGGGCGAGCACGCCGGGATCCACCACTTCACCGTCGGGCAGCGACGCGGTGTGGGCGTCGCCGCAGGGGAGCGACGCTACGTGAAGTCGATCGACGCCGCCCGCAATCGCATCGAGATCGCGGCGCGCGCCGCCCTCGAGCGCGATAGCGCCCCGGTGCGCGACGCGCGCTGGGTCGCGGGGGCACCCCCGGAGAGGCCTCGCTGTCGCGTGCAGGTCCGCTACCGGCACGACGGCGTGTGGGCGCGCCTCGTGCCGGGGAACGGGGACGCGTCGCTGCGCGTGCACTTCGAGACCCCGGTCGCCGCGGTCACACCGGGGCAGGCGGCCGTCTTCTACGACGGCGACGAGGTGTTGGGCGGCGGCTGGATCTGCCGGGAGCCCAGGTGAGCGGCCCGCGCCACGTCCTCGAGCCCGTCTTCGGTCACGTCTTTGCCGACCCGGCGCTGCTCGAGCTCGCGCTGACCCATCCGTCCCACGCCCACGAACAGGGGCAGGGTCGCGGCAACGAACGGCTCGAGTTCCTGGGTGACGCGGTGCTCGATCTCGTCGTGGCCGAGCTCCTCTTCGCGGCGCACCCGGACTGGGAGGAGGGGCTGCTGACCCGGGTGCGGTCCTCCCTGGTGAACACCCGAGCCCTTGCGGCTCGCGCCCGCAGCGCCGACCTCGGCGCGCACCTGCACCTGGGGCGCACCGAGGTGCGCGCGGGCGGCGCCGACAAGGACTCGATTCTCGCCTGCGCCCTCGAAGCCGTGATCGGCGCGCTCTACCTCGATGGCGGACTCGCGCCGGCGCGGGCCTGGGTGGAGCGTCTGTTCGCGGAGGCCCTCGCGGCGGCGGAGCCGCCGCCCGCGGATCCGAAGACACGATTCCAGGAATGGTCCCACGCGACCCTCCACGCCACGCCGAGCTACGCAACGCTCCACGACAGCGGGGCGGAGAACGCCGAAGACCGGTTTACCGTGGAGCTCCGCGTCGCGGGGCGTCGCTACGCCCGCGGCTGCGGACGCACCAAGCGCGCGGCCGAGCGCAGCGCGGCAGAGATCGCGCTTCGAGACGTGCTGGACGTCGTCGAGTGAGCGGCCACCGCGCCGGGGTCGCGGCGCTCCTCGGCCTGCCGAACGCCGGCAAGTCGACCCTCTTGAACCGGATCCTCGGGGAGAAGATCGCCGCGGTGACGCGCAAGGCACAGACCACGCGCAGCCGTATCCTCGGGATCACGACGCGCCCCGAGTTCCAGATCCTGTGGACCGACACGCCGGGGATCCACCGCGGCAACCGACCCCTCGACCTCTTGATGCGCGAGGCGGCCGAGGAGGCGGCGGCGGATTGCGACGTGGCGCTCCTCCTCGTCGACCTCACGAGGGGTCCGGCGGAGGTCCACCGCGAATGGCTCGAGCGGCTGGCGGGGAAGCCGGTCTTCCTGGTCGGCACCAAGGACGACCACCCGCGCGCGGCGGCATCCGACTGGCCTCCGGACTTCGGCGTCGGGCTCGCGGGGACGCCGCGTCTCTCGGCGCGCACCGGGGCGGGGGTCGACGACCTGGTCGAGGCCGTGGCGAAGCATCTCCCGGAAGGCCCCGCCTATTTCTCCGAGGGGGAGCTCACCGACCGGCCGATGCGCTTCCTCGCCGCGGAGCTCGTGCGGGAAGCCGCCTTCGAGCACCTCGACCAGGAGCTCCCCTACGCGGTCGCGGTCTCGATCCAGGACTACGACGAACGCGACCCGGCCCTCGTGCGGATCCGCGCGAACCTCCTCGTCGAGCGCGAGTCGCAAAAGCGCATCGCGGTGGGCCGCGGCGGATCCGTGATCAAGGCGATCGGCGTGCAGGCCCGCCGCGGCATCGAGGCGCTCACCGGAACCCAGGTGCACCTCGCGTTGCGGGTGAAGGTCGACCCCGCCTGGTCGAAGGGTGCGAAGCGGCTCAAAGCGCTCGGCTACCACTAGACGCGACGCGAACGCAGGGCCTCGAAGGCGTTTTGGATCTCGGTCGCCTTGCGATGGGCCACCGCCTGCAGCTCCTCGCCGAGGTGGGCGACCTTGTCCGGATGGTATTCGTGCATGCGCGCCCGGTAGGCGGCGCGAATCTCCTCGGGGCTGGCGGAGGGGTCGACGCCGAGCGTCTCGTAGGGGCTCGTGGCCCCGGACGCAGGGTCCTTTGCGGCGCCGCGCTCCTCCCGCTGCGACGAGGTGCGGGTGGCGCGTCGGTGGCTGCGATAGAAGTAGACGAGCCCCGCGATCACGATCAGGTCGTCGACCAGGCCCAGCCCGCGACCCAGAAAGTCGGGGATCAGGTCCCGGGGGAAGACCAGGTACAGCGCCCCGAGGGCCGTCAGCCACTTCTTGAGCCGGGCCGGATCCATGGGGCCAGTGTACCCGCCGCCGATCGCCTGCAACGCGTGCGCAACCGAGGCCCGAGAGACGCCCGCCCCGCCACCCGCTACCCTCGAACCCCGCGCACCGCCCCCCGGTCACGAGAGGGTTCCGGCGTGCGCACACTCCGCTCGCGACTCCTTGTCCTGGTATCGAGCCTCGGCCTCGCGGTGGCGACGAGCGCCTGCGGTGGAGGCGAAACGACGCGCTACGGCCCGGGGGTCACCTTGTGTCTCGACATGGTGGAAGAGCGGCTGGGCCCCGGAGAGATCCTCGACGTTCGGATTCCGCGTCTCGGGGAGGCGACCCTGCGCATCCGGCGCGACGCCGGCGAGAGTCACGCGGCGTGTCGCTGGGAGGGCACGGCCACCGGCCGGCTCCGGCTTACCGCGGTGGTGATCGACGGCCGCGCGGTGCCCGATCTGGCCTTGCTCCTGCGCAACGCGGACCTGTTGCTCGAGGACATCCGGGAGCGCGGCGCACCGACCTCCTGAGCGCCGCGTGGCTTGCCCGTGGAGCGCTCAGGCGCTCGTGGCGGCCCCCTCGACGGGGTAGAGGCCGCGCCGCACCCGCTGCACCGAGCGTCGGCGGAGCTCCACCAGGTGGCCGAGGTCGCTGGCGAGCGAGGCGTTGCGTTCGAGGACGCTCTCGAGGTCGGCGGTGTCGAGGGCGAGGACCTCGAGGTCTTCGGAGGCGGTGAGGGTCGCGCTGCTGGCCTCCCGGGCCTGGAGCACGCTCTCGCCGTAGAGGTCGCGCTCGGTGAGGGCGGCGACCGCGCGCTGTTCGCCGTCGTGGGTGGTGACGCTGAGGCCCGCCCGCCCTCGCACGACGACGCAGAGCGCGTTGCACACCTCGCCCTGACGGAGCACGGCCTCTCCCGCGGCGTAGTGGAGGAAGCTCGCGCTGCGGGCGAGGGTCTCGAGCTCCTCCGGAGGGAGCGGCGCGAAGACGGCGACCCGACGCAGACAGCGCAACGCGGCCGCCCGTTCGTCCTCGACGGGGGCCTCGACCTGGCGCACGGCGCGTTCGGGCACCGGGAGCGAGAGGCCGGCGCGTTGGGCGGCGTACCAGACGCGCGTGGCGAAGTCGCTGCGGATCCGGCGGATGTCGCGGACCTCGGTCGTAAAGACCTTCGCCTCGTAACGCAACCGGTCGTCGTCGAACTCGACCACCTCGATCACCGGGGCCGGGTCGGCCAGCACGCCGGGCACCGAGAGAGCGACCTCGCCCAGGATCTCCTTCACGCGG
This sequence comes from Myxococcota bacterium, assembly GCA_028284525.1. Taxonomy (GTDB): domain Bacteria; phylum Myxococcota_A; class UBA9160; order UBA9160; family PR03; genus JANQRO01. Next base: position 9,606 of record JANQRO010000440.1, read on the forward strand.
TTCGGGGGCGCCCGGTAGGGAAAGGCGACCTCGAGGAACTCGGCGTGCACCGTGGTCGGTCGGTCGATGTTGGTGATCGACTCCTTGGCGAGGATCGAGTTCGGGACGACGAGGAGGTCTTCGGAGCGCGTGCGCAGCCGCACCGAGCGCCAGTTGATCTCGACCACCTCCCCCTGGAGCTCGCCCACCCGGATCCAGTCGCCCACCGCGAAGGGCCGCTCGAAGAGCAGACCGATTCCCGAGATGAGACTGCCCAGGGTGTCCTGGAGGGCGAGACCCAGGACGATCGACCCGACGCCCAGCGCCGCCAGCAGTCCGCCCAGGTTGCGCTGCCAGATCACCGAGAGGATCAGCGCGCCGCCCACGAAGACCATCAGCAGACGCACCAGATCGAGGAAGAGCTTGGGGGCGCGGGAGCGCCAGGTCCCCGCTTCGGCCTGCTCGAAGAGGAAGACGTTGAGGGTGGTGAGCGAGACGTAGAGCAGCCCGATCCACAGGCCGGTGACGACGATCCGGGCGCCGATCTCGTCGCGGCCGACCCCGAGCACCTGGGTGAGCACCAGGTAGAGCATCGCCATCGGGAGGATCACGTTGCGCAAGCCGCTGGCGACCGCGGCGAGGGGCTGGCCCGCTCGTCGCAGCCGGTCGGCGATTTCGCCGAGGATCACCGCGCCGAGTGGGAAGACGACGACGATGCCCAGCGCCCACCAGCCCCAGGCCTCGTCGAGGAGCCCGGTCACGCGCTCTGCTCGCGGGCGGCGGGCTCGCGGGGCCCGCGCAGCACGAACGAGCCGTCGTCGACGCCGGCCGGATCGAGGTGGTAGAGACCCTCGAGGGTCTCCGCGACGTCCGCCGACACCCGGACCTCGCCGGGCTTGGCGAGCTCGTTCATGTCGTGGGCGGTGTGGACGGTGTCACCCCACAGATCGTAGTGGAGATAGTGTCGCCCGATGACGCCGGCCACCAGCGGACCCGAGTGCATCCCCACCCGCAGGTCGAGGGAGAGCCCGTGCTCGTTGTTGAAGCGACGCACGATCGGGAAGAGCGAGAGGGCGAAGTCGGCGCTGCGTTTGGCGTGGTCGAGACGCGCGCTCGAGAGCCCGCAGGCCGCCATGTAGCCGTCGCCGATCGACTTGATCTTCTCGACCCCGTGCTGCTCCGCCGCTTCGTCGAAGGAGGAGATCAGCTCGTCGAGGAGGCGAATCGCGTCCCGGGCCGGGAGGCTGCGGGCGAGGGCGGCGAAGCCCTCGAGGTCGGTGAACACGACGGTCACGCTGTCGTGGGTGTCGGCGATCGTGTCCTCGCCCTGGCGCAGCCGCTCGGCGATCGCGGCGGGGAGGATGTTCATCAGGAGCTGTTCGTTCTCCCGGTTCTTCGCCTGGATCTCGGTGTGCTGGGCCCCGACGCTCTTCACCATGTCGTTGAAGGCCGCGGCGAGCTCCCCCACCTCGTCGGCGGTGCCCGAGTGGATCCGGAGATCGGTCTCCCCGGCGCCCACCCGACGCGCGCCCTCGGCCACGGCCTGGATCGGGCGCACGAAGTAGGCGGCGAGGAGCATCGCGAAGGCCGTCATCGCGACGATCAGGATCACCGAGGCGACGGCCATGTCCCGGGCGAAGGCGTCGATCGGTGCAAACGCCTCGGCGACGTCGATCTCGGAGAGGATCACCCAGCTCACGTCGGGGATCTCGAGGGGGGCGAAGGAGCTCAGCACGGGCACCCCGCGGTAGTCGTCGACGATGCGGGTCCCCGAGCGGTTCTGCATCGCCTCCCGGGCGGCGGCCGTCCGCACCTCCTGCTGGAGGATCGAGGTGCCGAGACGCAGGGTGCGCTCCACCTCCGCGGCCGGCACCCCGGCCGCACGCAACGCGCGGGCGTAGCTCTCCGGGTCCTGGATCAGGAAGCGCGAGATCGAGCGCATCAGGTAGTCGGGGCCCACGAGATAGGTCTCGCCGCTCTCGCCCAGGCCATCCGTCTCCCAGTTCTCGCCGCCCGTCATGATGCGGTTGATCTCGTCCACCGGGAGCTGGAAGGCGAGGATGCCCAGCGACTCGGTGCCGTCGTAGATCGGCGTTGCGATGAACGCGGCGGGCGCGGAATAGGAGGGCCGATAGGGCGCGAAGTCGATCATCGCCACAAACCCCTTGTCCGGGGTCTCGCGCACCCGCTGCACGACCGCGGCGAAGTTGGTGTTGCTGTAGGGGCCGTCGCGCAGACTCGTCGCGAAGTCGGTCTCTTTGTAGACCGAGTAGACGATCGTCCCGGTCTCGCCTTCGACCAGGAACATGTCGTAGTAGCCGAACTCCTCCGCGAGGTTGCGCAGGATCGGGTGGAGCTCGGCGTGGACGGCGCTGTAGAGGCTGCCGTCGTCGGCGTTGGCCAGACGCTGCTTCTCGCCCACCGGGTGGGTGTTCGAGGAGATGTACTGGTACTGCAGGTAGCGGGTCTCGGGACGCGTGGGGCGGTAGCTCTCGAAGACCGGGAGCCCCTCGACGTTCTCCCGGAGCCGGGGCAGGAACTCGTCGCGGTAGTAGGCGTCGAGGTTGTCGTCCCAGGTCGGGGGGATCGCCTGGGCCTCGAGCTCGCGGAAGGCGTCGCCAAAGCGGGTCATGGCGTCGGCGATCATCTGGTCTTCGCCGAGGGTCTGGACCTGGGCATTCACGCGCTGGAGGTAGGACTCGATCTGGTTGGCCTTCGCCGCGCGCACGCTCGTGAGCCGGTCGAAGGCGCTGTCGGTGAGGCCCTTGTGGCCGCTGCGATAGGCCACCACCGCGACCAGCGCCGCCGAGGTGAGGCTGACGCCCATCAGCATGAGCATGAGCTTCGATTTGATGCTGACCCGCACCCGCTGCCTCCCGATGCCGCGCCAACGTAGCCCGTGGCCCCGGGGGCTGCCCCGGCGGGGGTGCGCCGCAAGAAACGACCCGACAGAGAGCTATGATCACGCACGCCCACGCCAATGCTGGCATTTTCGGGCCCACCTCGAGCGGAGAGCAAGCGATGAGCCAGTCCGACGTCGTCATCTGTAGCGGGGTCCGCACCCCGATCGGTTCCTTCCAGGGCGCCTTCAGCGCGCTCTCCGCCTCCGACCTCGGGGGTGCCGCGGTGGCCGAGGCGGTGAAGCGGGCCGGCGCCGACCCCGGCGACGTCGAGCGCATCATCATGGGCAACGTGCTGTCTGCGGGAATCGGGCAGGCCCCGGCGCGCCAGGCCGGGATCAAGGGCGGTCTGCCGGTGAGCACCGGCGCGGTCACGGTGAACAAGGTGTGTGGCTCCGGGCTCCAGGCGGTGATGTTCGCCCGCCGCGAGCTCCTCGTGGGCGACGCCGACGTCGTCCTGGCCGGCGGGATGGAGTCGATGACCAACGCCCCCTACCTCATGCCGGGCGCCCGCGGCGGCTACCGGATGGGCAACCAGCAGCTGATCGACTCGATGGTGCACGACGGCTTGTGGGACCCCTACGACCAGGTGCACATGGGCAACTGCGGCGACCTGGTGGCCGAGAAGTACGGCTTCACCCGCGAAGATCAGGACGCCTTCGCGCGGGAGAGCTACGAGCGCGCCCAGGCGGCTCAGAAAGGCGGTCGCTTCAAGGCGGAGATCGTGCCGGTAGAGGTGCCGCAGCGGCGCGGCGACCCCGTGCTCGCGGACGAAGACGAGGAGCCCGCGCGGATCCAGCTCGACAAGATGGCGGGGCTGCGCGCCGCCTTCTCGAAAGACGGGACCGTGACGGCGGCCAACGCCTCGACGATCAACGACGGCGCCGCCGCGCTCCTGCTCTCGACCGCCGACGTCGCCGCGGAGCGCGGCTACAACGTGATGGCGCGGATCGTCGCCGACTCGACCGTGGCCCAGGAGCCCAAGTGGTTCACCACGGCGCCGGTGCACGCCCTGCGCAAGCTTTACGACAAGACCGGGACCGCGCCGAGCGACTGGGACCTCTACGAGATCAACGAGGCCTTCTCGGGCGTGGCGATGGCGGCGATGGCCGAGCACCAGCTCGACCCCGAGACCGTGAACGTGAACGGCGGCGCCGTCTCTCTCGGGCATCCGATCGGCTGCTCGGGGGCACGCATTCTCGTGACGCTGCTCTACGCGCTGCGTGACCGCGGTCTGCAGCGCGGCGTGGCGACCTTGTGCATCGGTGGTGGCGAGGCCGTGGCGCTGGGCGTGGAGCTCGCGGGATGAGCGACGCCCGCGAGATCACGATCTACGAAGTGGGTCCCCGCGACGGGCTCCAGAACGAGCCCGACGACGTGGCGACCCCGGTGAAGCGCGAGCTGATCGAGCGGCTCGTCGGCGCCGGGATCCCGCGGATCGAGCTCACGAGCTTCATGTCGCCCAAATGGATCCCCAAGCTCGCCGACGCCGACGAGCTCTCGAAGATCGCGCCCCGCGACCCGGGGGTGGCCTACGCCGGGTTGATCGCGAACCAACGCGGCTACGACCGCTTCCTCGACGCCGACCTCCCGGTGCTCGCGTTGGTGGTGTCGGTGAGCGACACCCACAACCGCAAGAACCTGAACCGCGGCACCCAGGAGACCCTCGACGCCTTCCGGCCGATCACCGAGCAGGCCAAGCGCGACGGCAAGACGCTGCGGATGTACGCCTCGACCTGCTGCGGATGTCCCTACGAGGGCCGGATCTCCACGGCCCAGGCGATGGGTGTGATCGAGCAGCTCGTCGCCATGGGCGCCGACGAGGTCGGGATCGCCGATTCGCTCGGCGTGGGCACCCCCGACCAGATCCGCGAGGTCGTGCAGGCCGCGAAGGGGATCTTCCCCGCCGACAAACTGGCCCTCCACCTCCACGACACCTACGGCCGCGCGCTGGTGAACCTGATGACCGGCTACGACGAGGGGATCCGCATCTTCGACGCGTCCCTCGGCGGGCTCGGGGGCTGTCCCTACGCGCCGGGCGCCTCCGGCAACCTCGCGACCGAAGACGTCGTCGATCTCTTCGAGGGGATGGGCATCCCCACCGGCGTCGACCTGGACGCGTTGATCGACACCACGCTCTGGCTGGAACAGGACGTGTTGAAGCGGCCCCTGCCGAGCCGGGTGTTCCGCGCGAAGGCCGCCAAGCGGGGCCAGGACGCGGGCTAGGCGCTCCGCCACCAAAGGGAGCGACGCGCGTTGTCCACCAGAGCCTTCGACCCGGTGCTGGTCGAGGTGGTGAAGCACGAGCTCGCCGCGATCAGCGAAGAGATGGCGATTGCGGTCTGGAAGACCGGTCGCTCGGCCATGGTGAAGACGGGCGATTTCGCGACGGCGCTCTGCGATCGCCAGGGGCGACTCACCGGGCAGGGCTACGCGGCGCCGTTCCAGCTGGGCTTCTTCATGGAGGTGATGACCCACCTCCTCGAGAAATACGAGGGGGAGTTCCGACCCGGCGATGTCATCGTCACCAATGACCCCTACGCGGGGATCACCCACATGCCCGACGTGATGCTCGTGGCGCCGGCCTTCTGGAACGAGCAGCTCGCCGGGTTCACGATGGCGTACTCCCACCACACCGATATCGGCGGGCGTTTTCCCGGTGGATTCTCCAGCCAGTGCACGGCGAGCTACGAGGAGGGGGTGCGGCTCCCTTCGCTGAAACTGGTCGAGGGGGGCGTCCGCAACGAGGCGTTGCTCGAGATGGTGCTCGCCAACGTGCGCCTCCCGGAGGAGTGGCTCGGCGACGTCGAGGCGAAGATCGCCGGGTGCTGGCGTGGCGAGCAAGAGCTGCGCGGGCTCCTCGACGAGTACGGACTCGAGACCCTCGACGCCTGCTGTGACCATCTGATCGACAGCGCCGAGACGGCAACCCGTCGCGCGATCCGCGCTGTCCCGGATGGGCGCTATCGCTACGAGGATGTCCTCGAGGACGACGGGTTCGGCCGGGCCGACGTCGCGGCGCCGATCGTGGTGACGATCGACGTCGCGGGTGACACGCTCTGTGTCGACTTCGAGGGTACGGCGCCCCAGGCGGCCGGCGCGATCAATCTCCCGCTGAGCCTCACCCGCGCGTCGGTCTACGCCGTGGTGCGGAGCCTCGTCGGGCCGGAGGCCCTCACCAACGCCGGCTTCGCCCGCCCGATCGAGGTGCGCGCGTCGGCGGGCAGCCTCGTCCATCCCGAGTTTCCCGCGGCGGTAGGGGGTCGAGCGCCGCTGTTCTTTCGCGTGGTCGACATGCTCTACCGGGCCCTCGCCCAGGCCCAGCCCGACCGGATCCCGATCCCCGGAGAGGGGGGCGACGTGCTCCACTTCACCGGCGAACGCGAGGATGGGTCCCCCTTCGCGCTCCTCGACATCTTCTTCGGCGGTTGGGGCGGACGGCCCGGTGACGACGGCATCGACGGGGTCGCGCCGATGGAGTTCGGGTCCTACGGCACCGTCCCCGCCGAGGTGCTCGAGCGCGAGTTCCCCCTGGTGGTGGACGGCTTCGGCTACGTGCCCGACAGCGGCGGTCCCGGCCGGCACCGGGGATCGCTGTCGATCTATCGACAGTGGCGCTTCCTCGCGAGGGGCCAGGCGATGGTGCGGACCAACCGGGTGCGCCGCCCTTCCGAGGGAATGGACGGCGGCGGGGCCGGCGTCCTGTCGACGAACGTGTGGGATCCCGACGGCGAGGCTCGGGTGCTCGAAAATCGGGCCCACATGCACCTCCCGGTGGCGCCGGGCGATGCGATCTATCACGCGATCGCGGGCTCGGGCGGGCACGGTGATCCGTGGACGCGCGAACCCGAGCGCGTCGCGGCGGACGTGCGGGACGACAAAGTGAGTGTGGCGGGAGCCCGGGAGGACTACGGGGTCGTGATCGACCCGATCACCCTTGTCCTCGACTGTGACGCGACCCACGCGCTGCGGGCCGCGGCAGCGAGCGAGTAGCGCGTGCGGGTCGGGTTCGACATCGGTGGAACCTTCACCGACGTCACCGTTCTCGACGATGCGGGTCGGCTCCACACCGCCAAGGTGCTCTCGCTCCTCGACCGCGTCGCCGAAGACATCGCGGCGCGCATCGACGCGGTGGACGGGGAGGGGGCAGGGCGCGTCGAGGGATTCGTCCACGCCACGACCATCGCGTCGAACGCGGTGATCGAGGGGACGGTCGCCAAGACCGGGCTCCTCACGACGCGGGGCTTTCGCGACGAGCTCGAAATGCGGGGCCAGCGCCGGCCCAACATCTACGACATCGGGTGGAACCGGCTGCCCGCACTCGTCCCCCGGCATCTGCGGCTCGAGGTCGACGAGCGGGTGCTGGGCGACGGGTGTGTCGAGCGACCCCTCGACACGGACGCGGCGGTCGCGGCGATCGATCG
>JANQRO010000459.1 GCA_028284525.1 Myxococcota bacterium
GACCCGGAGCAATTCGCGGAGGACCCGCTCTCCCCGGCGCGCTGCGAGGCCTTTGGCGCACGTCTCCGCGAGGCCCTCGCTGTCCTGGTCGGGCAGGGCTGGGGGGATGCGGCGCGCCGCGGTGAACACGCCCTCGCCGCCACACCCCCGCGCAGCCCGGCGGCGCTCGGCGACGTGCTGCGCGACTTGCGCGACACGGTGCCCGCACCGCGCTTGCGCGCGGGACGCCGGGCCGACGCGTCAGAGGAGGCGGCGCTCGCGGCCCACGCCTGCGCGATGGACCCGCCCGCCCTCGCCCGGCTGCACCGCGTCCTCGCCCCGCGCTTCACCGCGGCGGCGGAGACGCTGCGGGCGGACGGGGCCTTGGGCTTCGACGAGCTCCTGCGCCGCAGCCGCGACCTCCTGCGCGATCACCCCGCGGTCGCCGCTCGCTTGCGCGGCTCGCTTCGACAGCTCCTCGTCGACGAGTTCCAGGACACCGACGCGCTCCAGTGCGAGATCGTCGAGCTCCTGGCCGTCGCGCCCGGCGGCCCGACGCTCTTCGTCGTCGGCGACCCCAAACAATCGATCTACGCGTGGCGCAGCGCGGACCTGCGCGCCTACGACGCCTGTCTCGAACGCCTCGACGCCGCGGGGGCGACCCGGCACCGGCTCGCCGTGAGCCACCGCTCGCTTCCGGGGATTCTCGACGAAGTGGAGCGCGCGGTCGGCCCGCTGATGGTACGGGAGGTCGGAGTCCAGCCCGCGTTCCAGCCGCTGATCGCGAGCGAGGCCCAACGCGCGCGCGATGCGCGCGCGGCGGGGGGAGTCGAGTACTGGATCGCCCAGGAGGTCGACGCCTCGGGGGCGCCGACCGCGACCTCCTCCACCGACTCCCTCGAGCTCGAGACCCGCGCGCTCGCGGACGATCTGTGGAGACTCCGGCGGGACGAGGGGGTGGCCTGGGAGTCGATCGGGCTCCTGCTGCGGAGCACCGGCGAGCTCGACCGCTATCTCGACGCGCTGCGCCGCGCCGAGATTCCCTACGCGGTCGACCGCGACCGGGTCTACTTCCGGCGCCGCGAGGTGGTCGAGGCGCGGGCGCTGCTACGGCTGCTCCTCGACCCCAACGACGATCTCGCCTGGGTGGCCACGCTGCGCTCGGCGCGTTGTGGAGTGCCCGACGCCGCCTGGCTCCCGCTCTTTCGCGAGGGGGTGGTCGACCTCGCGCGGCGCGCACTCCACCGGGAGCCCTTCGCCGGCCGCGCACTTCCCGACGCGGTCGAGCGCGCGGCACGCGAGGTCCAAGGTCTGGACGTGCCGGGCCTCGCGGCCCTCGAGGGCTGGGACCAGGCGTTGCTCGACTTCATCGACACCGCGGTCGCGCTGCGCGGGAGCTTCGAGCGCGATCCCTTCGAGCTCTTCCTGGCGCGCGTGCGTCGCCTCGCCCTGGTCGATCTGAGCGAAGGCGCGCGATATCTCGGACGCTACCGGCTCGCCAACCTCGAGCGCCTGTTCCGCGAGATCGCGGAGCTCCACGACGACGCCGGCGGCGCGCTGGCACCGGTATTGCGCGAGTTGCGACGCGGCGACCTGCCGCTGCCGGAGGGCGAGGAGAGTCGACCGCCCGGGATGGGGGCCGACGCCGTCCAGGTCATGACCATCCACGGGGCCAAGGGGCTCGATTTCGAGCACGTCTACCTCCTGCAGGCCCACAAGACGGGCGGGCTGCGCAACGAGCCGGGGGTGGTGGCCGAGACGGGAGACGAGAACGAGCTCCACTACGCGTTGCGCTGGGGGCTGCGGACCGACGCCGGCGTCGCCTCCCTCGGGTGGGAGCGCGCCGCGCGACGCCGTGCAGAGTCGGCGCGGGCGGAACAGATCCGCACCCTCTACGTGGCAATGACCCGGGCCAAGACCCGCCTCGTCGTGTCCGGCCGGCTCGCCGAAGCCGCTGCGGCGACGCCCCGCAGCCACGCCGATTGCCTCGCTCCGCGCTTCGCGTCGCCGTTGGCCGAGGGGGTGACGCGCCGGGTCCTCGGCGCCGAGGCCCTCGCGGCGCCGGCGCCGGCGCCGGGTGCGGTGGCACCCGGGGCCGCCGCTCCGGCTTCCTTCGCCACGGTCCGTCGCGAGGACGCCTGGGCTCACGCGTCACGGCCCTACACCGCGGCGGCCTCGTCGGCCGTGGGGGTCGAGGCGGCCTACGACGACCGCGAGCCGCCGCCGGCGCGGGAGCCGGGCGCGGACACCGGTGCGGCAATCGGGAGCGCGGTGCACGCCTTTCTCGAGCTCTACGACTTCGCCTCGTCCGAGCCGAGCGCGGAAGCGGACGCCGCGCTCGGCGCGCACATCCGAAACCGCGTCCCGGAACGCGACCGGGGCGAAGCCGAGGACGCCGCGCGCGAAGTGCTCGACCGGATGCGCGCGAGTCCGCTGTGGGAGCGTCTGCGGAGCCTGCAACCCCACGTGCTGGGGCGCGAGCTCCCCCTCGTCGCGCGGCCGCGGCAGGCCCTCGTCGGGGAGGGCGCGGAAGCCGCCCCGGTCGGTGCCTTCGTGGGGACCATCGATCTCCTCTACCGCGATCCCGACGACGGCGAGATCGTCGTCGTCGACTTCAAGAGCGATCGCGTCGAGGGCGAAGCTGCGCTCCGCGCCCGCGCCGCGCACTACGCACCCCAGGGGCGGGTCTACTGCGACGCGGTGGCCGACGCCCTCGGCGTCGACACGCCGGGGCGTTTCGAGCTGTGGTTTCTGCGCGCCGGGCGCTGTGTCGCGACCCGTTTCGAGGTGCCCGCGGCGGAGGCAAAGCCTGCCCACAATGTTCGCGGGGACCGCCGCGACCTGGGCTGATCCCGGCACACTCGATCGGTGAAACCCCGCTCCCCGTCGCCGGCTCCGATGGCACGCGGGTTGCTCTGTGTCTCCGAGACCGCACCCCACGCGGAACCGGAGGACCCGACCATGACTTCCCGACCCTCGACCGCGCTCGCCGCCGCGCTAGCGCTCCCCCTCGTCGTCGCACCCGCGACGGGCTGGGCCGAAGACGGCATCACCAACGGCGAGTTCGTCGCCAACAACGTGTGGATGATGTTGGCCGCCGGCCTCGTGTTCATCATGCACCTGGGGTTCGCGACGCTGGAAGCGGGCATGACCCGCGCGAAGAACACGACCAACATTCTCTTCAAAAACGTCTTCATCGTGTCGATCGGGATCCTCACCTACGCCCTGGTCGGCTTCAACCTGATGTACCCGGGCGACTTCAACGGCTTCCTCGGGTTCGCCGGGATGGGTCTCGCGGCGGGCCACGACGCGGCCGCCAACACCCCGGCCTACGCCGATGGCGGCTACACCTTCTGGACCGACTTCCTGTTCCAGGCGATGTTCGCCGCCACCGCCGCGACGATCGTGTCGGGAGCGGTCGCCGAGCGCATCAAGCTCTCGTCGTTCATGATCTTCGCGACCCTCTTCGTCGCCTTCGTCTACACGATCGCGGGGTCCTGGAAGTGGGGCGGTGGCTTCCTCGACGGGATGGGCTTCTACGATTTCGCGGGCTCCACCCTGGTGCACTCGGTGGGCGGCTGGGGTGCCCTCGCGGGCGCGCTGCTCCTCGGGCCCCGTCTCGGGAAGTACGCCGGGGGGCGGCTCAACCCGATCCCCGGGAGCAACATGCCGCTGGCGACGATCGGCGTCTTCCTGCTCTGGCTCGGCTGGTTCGGGTTCAACGGTGGCTCGGTCCTGTCGGCGGACCCGGCCCTCACCTCCTACGTGCTGGTCACGACCTGTCTGGCCGCGTCGGCGGGCGTGGTCGCGGCGATGGCGCTCTCGTGGTTCTCCTTCGGCAAGCCCGACCTGTCGATGGCGCTCAACGGCGCCCTCGCCGGTCTGGTCGGGATCACCGCCGGAGCCGACACGGTGGGGATCACCGCGTCGGTCGTGATCGGACTGGTGGCCGGGGCGCTGGTCGTCGGATCGGTGCTCTTCTTCGACCGCATCAAGATCGACGACCCGGTCGGGGCGATCTCGGTGCACCTCACCTGCGGCATCTGGGGCACCCTCGCCGTGGGCATCTTCTCGACCAACCCCGAGCACAGCCTGGTCGTCCAGGCGATCGGCGTGCTCTGCTACGGCGTGTTCGCCTTCGTCGCCGCTCTCGCGCTCTTCGGAGCGCTCAAGGCCACGATGGGCATCCGGGTCTCCGAGGACGAAGAGCTCGAGGGGCTCGACTACGGAGAGCACGGCATGCACGCCTACGACCTCCACACCGGGCCGGCCACGGGGGTGGTGCCGGCTCCCGTGGCGGGCGGGGCCGCTCCCGCGCTCTCGCAGCTGAGCCAGCAGGAGGGCTGACCCGGGTTCGACAGACGCGATGTGGGAGGTGGGCCCACGTCGCACCCCGCGAGCGGGCGCCAGATTGCGGATGGCGCCCGCTCGTCGCGTTGCGGGCTACGGCGCGAGCAGCGAGGGCGCCCAGCGCCGCCAGAAGGAATCCATCGACGCGCCCAGGATCGAGTCGACGAGCACGCGAAAGCGCTCGGGGTGGGTCGCCTCCGGGTCTTCGGCGAGGGCGCGCACCAGGTCGTCGAGGCTGCGTCGACCCTGGCTCGCGTCGCGCAACACCCCGTCGAGCTCGTGGAACACGACGACCGCTCGGGCGGTGGTGGCCCCCGCCGAGTGATCGCCCGCCAGCGACTCGACCTCTCGTCCGCGGGCTTCGAAGTTCGCGATGGCGCTCGCGTGGTTGGCCGCGCCGATCGTTCCGCTGCGGCGCAGGAGCTCGAGAGAGTAGTACTCGGCGAGCCCCTCGACGATCCAGTCCGCCCCGCCTCGGGACCGCGCGCGCATCACGACGTGCATCAGCTCGTGGAGGACGGGGCTGGTCCAGTCCTTGTCGAGCAGCGGCCGGTCGCTGTGCACATAGAGCGAACGCGGGCCCGACAGACCCCCCCGCCACATCGGGTCGTCGGCCCCCACGACGAGGAGCCGGTCGGGGAGCTCCGGGACGATCGCCTGGAGCTCCGGAGCGATCCAGCGCAAGAGCGCCATCAGGTCGCGGTCGCGGAAGGGGTCGCCCTCGGGGCTCCCCACCGTGACCTCCATCCCCGCGACGTCTTCGCGCAGGGTTCGCACTTCGCCCGCCAGAAACCAGCCCTGGGGCTGGCTGAACGCGCGGCCGGGGTTGCGCACCGTCAATCCGCCGTCCCGTCGCGGGGGGTAAGCGCTCAGGACCTCCCACTCGGGGGGGACCCGGAAGCGCAGGGTGAAGCGACCCTCCGATTCGCGCAATCGACGGGTGCGCGCCGGGGGGAACAGGTCTTCGCCGCGGAACAGCGCCCAGCGGCTGGTGACGCGGGCGTCATAGCGCGCCGGGTCGCGCAGATGATCGATCCGCACCGTGTAGCGGAGCTCGCCGCCGCTGGCCGGCACGAACCAGGTGACCCGCTCGTCGGTGACCTCGAGCCCCTCGTCTGCGCTGAAATCGAAGTAGCGCTCCGGATCGATCGGGAAGCTCAGCTCGCGGAGCAGCGAGGCGTCTTGGCGCACCCGCACCCGCACCGACGCGCTGCCCTGCACCGGCAGGATCTGGGCCTCGTAGCGCACGCGGTAGCGGGGAAGCTCGGTCTCGCCGCCCGGCTGGGCGCCGGCCATCCCGCTGCCCAGCAGCGCCGCGGCCAGCGCGGCCAGCGACAGGGCGCAACGCCACAGCGCCGCGGCGAGCGGCGGCGGGTCTCCCGGTGTGCGGGTCGTGCGGAGCTGTCGAGCAAGTCGCCGCGGACAAGGGGAGACGCGGCGCGGGGTGGGCGACACAGAGCGTCGAGTCCCCCCTGGAGCTGGCAGAAGGCCCAGTCGTCGGCTTCGGCCTGGGGTCGGCAGGAGCGCTCCACCGCGCGCAGCCGCGGGAGCAGGCCGCGCGCGTTCGCGAGCTGGATCGAGAGCCCGGGTCGCGCGTTCAGCTCGAGAACGAGGGGTCCGCGCTGGGCGTCGACCACGAGGTCGACGCCGAGGTACTGGAGCTCGGTCTGCGCGGCGGCGCGCACCGACATCTCGAGCAGGGTGGGAAACTCCGGGACCACGGCCCCGACGATCGGCTTTTCGGTGTCGGGGTGGTGCGAGATCCAGCTCCTTCGCCACAGCGCCCGCTCGCTGCGCCCCGACGCGAGATGGACGCCGACCCCGACGGCGCCTTGGTGGAGGTTGGCGCGACCGCCGGAGCGTCGCGTCGGGAGCCGCATCATCGCCATCACCGGGACGCCCCGGTAGATCAGGATCCGCACGTCGGGCACGCCGGAGCCCGAGAGGTCGGCGAGCTCCGGGTGCACCTGGAGGCACTCTTCGATCAGCACCTCGTCGGGCTGTCCGCCCAGCGAGAAGAGCCCCGAGAGGATCTCGGCGGCGTGGTAGCGCAGGTCGTCGAAGCCCATCTCGGCGCGGCCCCCGACGACGAAGCGCCCGTCGCGGCGCCCGCGCACGACGGCCACCCCCTTGCCCTGGGAGCCCCGCGCGGGCTTCAGCACAAAGGCGTCGCGCTCGCCGATCAGCGTCTCGAGGTCGCGCAGCTCGTGGTGATAGCGAAGCACCCCGAGCTGGTGCGGGACGGCGACCCCGGCGCGTTGGCAGAGCGCCTTGGTGCGGATCTTGTCGTCCACCTCGGGGAAGGCGTGACGCGGGTTGTGGGGGAGCACGAACGACGCGTTGCGCCCGTTGATCCCGAGCACTCCGAGCTCGCGGAGCCGGCGCAGGATCACGGTGCCGCCTCCTCGCGGCGCGCCAGCAACCCGAAGCGCAGCCAGTCGCTCAGCCGGTAGCCCGTATATCCGCCGGTCCACACGAGCACCCCCATCACGACGAGGAGCAGCTCCGGGAAGGTGAACATCAGGTGTTCGATGACGGCGCTCTGAAAGATCGGGTAGAGCAGGACCGCCATCGCCACCGAGTAGAGCGCGTAGAGCGACGCGGTGCGCAGACCCTCCTCGGCGGCGCGGATCGAGAAGCGTTCGACGAGCATCGTGAGGATCACGATCGGGAAGAGCCCTCCGGCGTAGAAGTCGGCCTGGTCGAGCCCGCTGCCGGTGAGCGCGAGGGCCGCCACCGCGAGGATCACCGTCGAGAGGATGATGCCGAGACGCGGGATGAGCAGCAGGTGCAGCCGCTCGAGGGCCAACCGCGCCGCGATCCCCGCGAGGAGCACCAGGGCGATCAGGGCGAGTCCCACCGCCAGGCCGGTGCCGCG
>JANQRO010000507.1 GCA_028284525.1 Myxococcota bacterium
CCGGGTGGACGCCAGCGCGTCTCGCCGGGTTCTTTCTCCTCGTCAACGCCTCGATGCTCGTCGCCTGGGGATACCACCTGGCCGGGTACCGAGCCGTTGTCTGGGAACCGACACGCCGCTGATGCGAACTCGTCTCGTGCGGTTTCCGCCGGCCGGCTCACCGATTCCGCGAGCGACGATCGGGGCGGTGTGGCGCGAGCCCGATCCGGAGGGCGCACTGCGAAGCGGGCTCATGGAGCGGCTCTCGTCGCGCTGGCTGTCGCTCCACTGCTCGGGGCGCGAAGCGCTGCGGGTGGCGTTCCGATACTTCGCCGACCGAACTGGCCGCGGAGAGATCGTCGTCCCCGCCTATACCTGCTACTCGATCCCGGCCGCCGCTGTCGCCGCGGGGCTTCGGGTCCGTCTCGTCGATGTCGACCTGGCCGGGCAGATCGACCCCGAGGCGCTGCGCAAGCTGCCACTGGAGCGCGCGGCCGCGCTCGTCGTTGGCAACCTCTTCGGGGTACCCGAACCGACGGCCTCCGCAATCGAGCTGGCGCATCGGGCGGGGGTGCACGTGGTCGATGACGCGGCGCAATCGCTCGGCGCTCGCTCCTGCGAAGGACCCGTGGGCGCTCGTGGTGACGTCGGGTTGCTGAGCTTCGGGCGTGGCAAGCCGCTCTCGGCGCTAGCCGGTGGCGCGCTCGCCTGGAGGAACCCACCGGAACCCGTGGATGACGGCCTCGCGCTCGAGGTCTCTGACGACCCCAAGGCCACGGCCCAGCGCGTCGGCGCGATGTTCCGTGCCGTGGCGTACGACTTGGCGCGCCTACCCGGAATCCTGCGACTCCTCGTCGCGATCCCAGCGCTCCACATCGGGGCCACGGTATACGACCCTGGCTTTCGACGAGGTCCGATGGGGGGCGCGTCGGTCGTCCTTGCGGCGGCGCTCCTGCAGAAGCTCGACGTCATGAACCGGTCGCGAGAACGGGTGGCTCGTGCGATCGCAGGGCGGCTCGTCGCAGAGACCGGCTTCCGGGCCCTGGTCGCGCGAGATGACGAATTCGCCATCTATCCCCGGATGGGCGTACTGGCTCCACGAGCCGATGCGCGAGACGCGGCGCTCCGCGGCCTCGGCTGGCTCGGCGTCACGGGCATGTATCCAGGCCCTGTCGACCGTATTCCGGCGTTGGCCGCCCACCTCGCGGATGCACCGGTGTGTCTCGGGGCCCGCGAGTTCTGCGCGCGGCTGATCACCGTACCGACCCACGCGGGTCTTCGGGCCTCGCACGTGGAAGCACTCATTTCGGAGCTCCGGCGTCTCAGTTGAGCGAACCGCTCCGCACCCGTCCCCTGGTTCCGCGGTTCGGATCGGGCACGGCGATCGCGTCGCCGAGCGAGCGAGGCCGACACGGCAGCTCCCTTCCTATAAGATGAGCCCGCCCGGCCCTGCCGCGAGGGACGAAAAGCCACCGGGGTGGGGAGCGAGGAGAGCCTGCGTGCCGAGCGTCCCGTCCGACATCGAGATCGCCCGCCGGGCGACGATGCGTCCCATCCAGGAGGTGGGGTCCGAGCTCGGGATCCCGGCCGAGTCGCTGATCCCCTACGGCCACACCAAGGCGAAGATCGACTTCGGGTTCATCGAGTCGCTGCGAGAGCGGCCCGAGGGGAAGCTCATCCTGGTGACGGGGATGACGCCGACCCCGGCGGGCGAGGGCAAGACCACCACCTCGGTGGGGCTCTGCGACGGACTCGCGCGGATCGGCGAGAAGGCACTCACCGCCCTGCGCGAGCCGAGCCTCGGTCCCTGCTTCGGGATGAAGGGGGGCGCGGCCGGGGGCGGCTACGCCCAGGTGGTGCCGATGGAGGACATCAACCTCCACTTCACCGGCGACATCCACGCGATCACGACGGCCCACAACCTGCTCTCGGCGCTGATCGACAACCACATCAACTGGGGCAACAAGCTCGACCTCGACGCCCGCCGCATTGGCTGGCGCCGGGTGCTCGACATGAACGACCGCGCGCTGCGCGACATCACCGTGTCCCTGGGCGGTCTCGGCAACGGGTATCCGCGGGAGGACGGCTTCGACATCACGGTGGCGTCGGAGGTGATGGCGATCCTGTGTCTCGCCGAAGACCTCGAGGACCTGCGAGGGCGT
>JANQRO010000546.1 GCA_028284525.1 Myxococcota bacterium
CGTGTCTTCGAGGAGCCCGCAGCGGTAGGCGCGGATGTCCTCGAGAAAGAGGTCGCCAAAGGCCATGGCCGCGACCCCGGCCCCCGCCGCCTTCGCGACGACCCGGGCCACAGCGGCCTCGTAGCGCGCGTTCGACGGGGGGAAGGGGAGCTCGATGCGCTCGAGGGGGAGTGCCAGCGCGCGCGCCTGCGCGGCCAGGAGCTCCCCGCGCACGGCGTGCATCGCGACGCGCGACGCGCCGGCCTCGATCGTCGTGACGAGACGGGTCACGCGGTGCCGACCCGCGCGGCGCAGCTCGTGGAGTGCCCAGGCGCTGTCCTTGCCGCTGCTCCACCAGAGCCAGGTGTCCCGCATCGAACCCTCTTCCTCGCCGCCCACCCCTCGCGACCGACGGCGCCGATGGTGCCACCTCGCCAACCCGAACGCCGGGTTCGCTCGACGGATCGAAGCCCGGGTTCTCTAGACTCGCGCGGTGACGAACGGGCCCGACCACGACAGCGCCGGGGTCTACTTCCTGCAAGTCGACGAGTTCGAGTGGCGCGCCGAGGGCGGGGCGCCGACCGACCCCGAGCCATCCGTGTCGCCCCGTATTCTCGTCGACGCCGATGCCTGCCCGGTGAAGGACGAGATCTACGTCGTGGCCACCCGTTACGACCTGCCGGTGCTGCTGGTGGCGAACACGCCGATGGCGGCACCGGCCGAGTTCGGCGCCCAGATGGTCGTCGTCGACGACCACCCGGACGCCGCCGACGATTGGATCGTCGCCCACCTGGAGGGCGGGGATATCGTGATCACGGGCGACGTGCCCCTCGCCGCGCGCTGTCTGGCGGAGGGTGCCCAGGCGATCGGGACCGACGGGCGGCCCTTCGACGAGGACTCGATCGGCCACGCCGTCGCGACCCGCGACCTGCGCGCCGCCCTGCGCGAAGAGGGCATCGAGACGAGCCGCCCCCGGCCCCTGGGCGCGCGAGACCGCTCGCGTTTTCTCCAGGCCCTCGACCAGGCCGTCCAGCGCAGCCTGAGACGCTGAGCCCGGGGCTCAGCCGCCCGCGACGAGACGGCGCTCGAGGAGGGGGAGCATGCGCCCGGGCACGCTGTCGGATTCGCGCTCGCCGACCCGCTCGGCGCCACAGCGACGGTAGAACCCCTCCGCGTGGGGATCGCTCTGGATCACCAGCACCGAAGCGCCGGCGTCTCGCGCGCGCTCACAGGCGTGTTCGAAGAGCGCCGCGCCGTGTCCCCCGCCGATCGCGTCGGGTTCGACGAAGAGGTGGTCGAGCTCGAAGGCCGCCGCCGAGAGCCGGCCAAGCGCGTAGAAGCCGAGGACCTGCCCGGCGTGCTCGGCGACGTAGACGTCGCCCCGATCGATCTCCCCCGCCTTCACGCGGAGCTCGTCGCGACTCGCCTCGAGGAACGCCTCCGAGTAGTCCCAGTGGGCCTTCGAGCGAAACGCGAGCTCGGACAGACGGGCTGCCTCGTCGGGGCGCGCGGGTCGGATCGTCGCGCTCACGACGGCCCCGAGGTCGCCCAGCGCAGGGCGTCGTCGAGGCGGTCGTCGCCCCAGAAGAGCTCGCCCCCCACACGGAAGGACGGTGCGCCGAAGATGCCGAGCGAGGCGGCCTCCTCGGTGGCCGCGCGCAGCGCGGCCTTGGTGGCGGGCAGCGCGGCGCGGGCGAGCACCGCGTCGGCGCGCTGCCCGGCGGCCTCGGCGCAGGTGGCGACGACTTCGGGATCGGCGATGTCGCGGTCGTCGCGGAAGTTCGCCGAGTAGACGGCGCGGGTGAAGTCCGGGAGCCACGGGGCGCCGGGGTGCCCGGCGACGACCCGGGCCGCGAGGAGCCCGTTGCGGGGAAACACGGTCGGGCGCCGATAGGGAATCGCACGCGCCGCGCAGATGCGCTCGAGGTCGCGCCACATGTAACGCCCCTTGGCGGGGTAGAGGTTGAAGGGTGAGTCATCCCACCCCTGGTCGCGAAAGATCGGCCCGAGGAGAAAGGCCTTCCACTCCACCGCGACCCCGGCGCGAACCGCGTCCGCCTCGAGGCGCATCGCCGCGGGGTAGGAGTAGGTGCTCCCGAACTCGAACCAGAACTGCAGTGTCATCCCAGGACGGCGAGACTGCCACCCGCCCGTCACGAGAGCAACTCGCCGCTGGAAAGCGGAACGCGCCTGGTCGATGCTTCGGACGATGTCCACGCGCCAGGTGCCGACCGCCGATCCAGCGCCGCGCCCGCGGATCATCCTGCACGCCGACATGGACGCCTTCTACGCGTCGATCGAGCAGCGCGATCGCCCGGAGCTTCGGGGCCGGCCGGTGATCGTCGGGGGCACGAGCGACCGCGGCGTCGTGTCGGCGGCGAGCTACGAAGCGCGCCGCTTCGGTGTGCATTCGGCGATGCCCGCGGCGATCGCGCGGCGCCGCTGCCCGGACGGGATCTTCCTGCGCGGCGACATGAAGAAGTACGCCGCGGTCTCCCGTCAGGTCTTCGAGGTGTTCCGCCGCTTCTCACCGCGGGTCGAGGGGATCTCCCTCGACGAGGCCTTTCTCGACCTCACGGGCACCGAACGGCTCCACGGCCCCGCGGTCGAGGCGGGACACGCGATCCGCGCCGCGGTGCGCGAGGCCACCGCGCTCGCGGTCTCGGTGGGGATTGCGCCGAGCAAGCTCGTCGCCAAGATCGCCAGCGACGAGGCCAAGCCCGACGGGCTCCTGGAAGTCCGTCCGGAGGAAGTGCTCGGGTTCCTGCGCCCGCTCCCCGTCGAACGGCTCTGGGGCGTGGGGCCGGTGACCCGGGAGCGTCTGCGCGCCGAGGGGCTCTTCACCATCGCCGATCTCGAGACGGAACGGCCCGAACGTCTGGCGGGACTCCTCGGCGAGATCGGAACCCGCGCCTCGGAGCTGGCCCAGGGTCGTGACCCGCGCGACGTCGAATCCGACCGCGCTCCGGTCTCGATGAGCGAGGAGAACACCTTTGGCGAGGACCAGCGCGACTGGGAGCGGCTGGCGGCGGTGGCCCGCGGGCACGCCGAATCGGTGGCGGCGCGCTTGCGGCGATCCCAGTGGCGGGCGCACACCGTGGTCCTCAAGCTGAAGTACGGCCGACGGGTGCGCAGCGGGCCGCGGGGCTTCGAGCAGATCACTCGGCGCCACACCCTCGCCGAGGCGAGCGACGACGGCGCCACCCTCGGCCGCGAAGCGGTGCGCTTGCTCGACGCCGCGCCGCGAAAGCCCGTGCGTCTCCTCGGGGTGGGCGTCACCGGTCTCGCTCCGGCGCGGGGCCCGACCCAGCTCGACCTCCTCGAGCAGGTCCACGACCGCCACCGCGCTGCGCGGCTCAACCGGGCCCTCGACACGATCACCGAGCGCTTCGGATCGGGGGCGGTGACGCGGGCCGGAAGCGAGCGCGGACATCGCGCGGCGCTCTCGCTCCAGCACAAGCACGGCGAACGAGAGGGCGACGAAGAGGACTAGACGGCGGGGCTCTTCTCGAAGCGGTAGACGCGCATGGGCGGGACGTTGCGCACCTCGCGCTCCACGCGGGGCGGGCCGAAGACCTCGGCGCCCAGCTCGGCGACCCGGTCGCGCACCTGGTACGCCACGAAGAGTCCCCCGACGGCGAGGGCGCGGCGTACCGCGCCGATGACTTCGCGGCCGACCGTCGACGGCATCGTCGAGAACGGGATCCCGGAGATCACCACGTCGGGAGCAGGGAGGTCGTGCTCCTCGAGGGCCTCGGCCAGCTCGGTGGCGCTGCCGCAGTGGACGATGAGCCGCGGGTCCTGGAAGCGCTCGCGCACGCGTCTGGCGAGCCGCGGATTGATCTCGATCGCCAGCAGGGTGGCCTTCGGCGGCAGCGCGCGGAGCAACGCCTTGGTCGTGCCGCCGGTGCCCGGTCCTAGCTCGACGACGACACGCGCCGCCGGGATCTCGGCGCAACGCACGAGACGCCGTTCCATGAACCGCGAGCTCGGGATGACCGAGCCCACCTCCTTGGGCCGCGCGAGGAAGCTTCGAAAGAACAGGATGGGCGAGTCGCCGCCGTTGTCGGGGCGGTGGGCGGCGCTTCGGGGGGTTTGCATCCGCGCATTCTATGTGGGATGGAGCAAGCGGACCAAGAAAAATGGGTCCGGGGTCGGAACTAGTCGTAGACCGCGTCGATCTGCCAAGAGCGGTCGAGGTGGTCGTAGCGAAGACGCAACAACAACCCCGCGTCGGTGGCCACGTCGAAGTGGTCGAAGGCGAAGCGCTCCTGCTGACTCCACCACGATCCGGTCGTGCGCCAGGGCCCCGCGCAGTGGAGGATGGCACCGCTACACAAGGCGCTCTCGACGGCGCAGGGGCGGCCCGCGCGCATGCGCACCCGCGCGGGAATCGGCGGACGGACGTTGCGCAGCCCCAGGGGCAGCGCGGCGCGCTCGGGGCATTCGCTCGGCGGAGCATCGGTGTCGCGTGCGACGAAGGGCGTCATCGCG
>JANQRO010000561.1 GCA_028284525.1 Myxococcota bacterium
TCATCTGCTGATGAAGACTCAGCGTTTCGAGTCAAAAGTTCTCAAGCGAATTTATTGAGAGAGGCCTGGAAAGAGGGTCGCCGCGCCGCTGCCGAGCAGACCGAAGAAGAGCAGGACGGGGAGCCAATTCGGCACCATCGCCAGCAGACCGAGGCGAAGCGAGCGAAACAGCCCGCACATCAACACGAGGATCGCGAGGCTCGCGAACCCGACGCAGCGAAACTGATCGGTCGCGATGCGATCGGCGCTGCGGTTGAGCACGATGGCGTTACCGGTCACGGCGACCCGCATCCCGGGTGGGACGAGCTGCTGGTCCTCGAGGCGCTGATAGATGGCCCGTTCGAGCGTGCGGATGGCCCGCGAACCCTGCTCGCCGGTGCGCACGACCACGTTCGCCGCCCGGTGATTGGAGCTCGCGAACCGACGCATTTCGGTCTTTGGGATCAGGAACACCAGATCGCTGACCTCGGCTTCGGTGTCGGGAATACGTTCCTCGGCCGGGTCGTCGCTCTCGAACGCGCGGTTCATTTTCCGAACGGGCTCCACCATCGAGAGCGTGCTGTCGACTCCGGGGATGATTCGAAGCTGTTCGGCGATCGTTTCCAGGGCGCGCAGGTTCGCGGGCTGGCGGAACGCCCCCTCGGCATCGTCCTCGAAGGTGACGAAGAGCGGCACCGGGCCGCCCAGGAGCCGGTGGATCGACTCGAAGTCGCGGACGACGCTCGCCTCGCGATCGAAGAAGGTCAGATAGTCCGTGTCGACCTCCACCCACCACACCAGGCCCGTGGCGGCGACGGCGGCGACGGCCCACACGGCGAGGACGAGGGTCGGACGCGCGGTGCTGAGGCGCGCGAATCGATCGAGGCACCACTCGAGCGGGCGAGACGTCGGTTCGCGTTGGGGCCTGCGGGGAAGTGGCAGGAGCGCGAGTGCGGCGGGGATACCGGTGAGCGAGATCACCGTCAGGAAGGCGATCCCGCACACGGCGAAGAGCCCCAGCTCGGTGGTCGCCGGGGTCTTGGCGAGGAGCAACGCTGCGAACCCGATGCACGTCGTCGAGCCGGCCACGATCACGGGCAAGAGCGAGTAGCGGAGGGTTCGCAACGCGACCTCCGCGGCGCCGCCCCCGGCGCGGCGCTCGACCTGGTAGCGCCCCATCACGTGCACCCCGTAGAGGCCGCCCAGGGAGATCAACGTCGACGGCAACACCAACGTGATGAGGTTGAGGGGCGTTTCGCTCGCCACCAGCGCCGCCGCCGTCCACAAGGCCGCGGTGAGGGAGGCGGCGACGGGAAGCAGGGTCGCGCGGAGCGAACGGGTCAGCAGCAAGGCGACGATCGACGCGACGGCGACCGCGAGGGGAATCAGCCGGAAGAAGTCGCGGAGCATCTGATGGTAGGCCCGGGCCTTGATGTGCGGACGCCCCGAGAAATACGCCCGCTGGTCCCCGGCGAGGGAGCGCTGGGTGAGCTCGCGAATCGTCGCGTCGGCTCCGCTCTCGATCCACTCTCGATCGCTCATCGCAAAGAGGGACAGGTCCAACGCCAAGGCGCCGCCGTCTCGAGCGACGAGGTACTGTGGATACACGGGGTCGGCCAGGGCGCGCTCGCGAATCGCGTGGAGCGCCTGCGGGTCATCGGGAACCGTGCGTACAAAGGCTCCGATATCGATCAGGTCGGCATCGGCGTCGTAGAAATAGTCTTTGGCATTGATCAAGGTCTCGCTGCGACGGACCTGCGGAATCCGCCCGAGCGCGTCGCCCAGGTCGCGGAGCGAGGCGAGGGATTCGGCTTCGAACAAGCCGCTGCCCTCGATCACGATGACGTAGCGATCATCCCCCCCGAAGCGCTTGGTGGCGAGGTCGTAGATCGCTCGCGCCGGGTCCCCCCGGACCATCAGCGATTCCTCCGAAGGGTCGAGCCACAGACGCAACCCGAGGCCGGGAAGCTCGAACACCTGCAGGAACGCGAGAGCGCTGAGACCGCCCAGCACCGCGAGGACTCGGCGGGGAGCCCCCACGACCGCGGTCGGGCGCCACGCCACGAAGCCGAGCGCGAGGATCGCCAGGACGATCGAGGAGCAGAGCAGCAGCGGCTGGGAAACGGACAGTGGGAACGGCCTCCCCGATCGACCGTCGAGTCAAGCGGTTACGCGTCGTCGCCTCGCTGGCGACGGGGAAGTTCGAGGGTGTTAGCTCCCGCCTCCGCCCGCGGCGGGCCGGAAGCGGAAGTCGCAGTGGGTGGCTCCCTGCATGATCGTCTGGGTGCGGGTGAGCTCGAGGTCCGGGGTGAACCCTTCGAAGAGGGGGTAGTCCTGGGAGCAGATCAGCAGGAACCCGAGATCGGGCTCGCCGAGTTCTTCGAAGAGCTGGGCGTAGCGACAGCCCGTGACGTTGACCTCGTGGGTGCCGTCGTCCGCGGACGCGGCGTCGTACTCCAGCGCCTCCCCACCCGCGAAGGTGACCCACGCGGTTTCGAGTTTCTCCCGATTGGACGAGGCGTTGACCTCCTTGGCCCAGTTCTCGCCAAACTCGCGCCAGATGCCACCCAGCGCTTTGAGGATCAGGGCGTTCGCAGTCTCCGCGCCGAGTTCCGCACGCAACGTCTTGACGATGGGCACGAGCATCTGGGCCTGGATCCGAACCTGCTCGATGAGCGGAATGTCCATGAAGTCCTCCGATCCGTCCCGAGGTGGGATCGACCCAAAGATATCAGGGGGCGGTCGGGGAGGGCGCGCCGTCTCCGCCTCCGCCCGGCGCGCCGCCTAGGCGTCGGCTCGGAGCGCCGCCAAGCGCTGGCCGAGTGGCGGGTGGGTGTAGTGGAGCGCCACATAGAAGGGGTGTGGCGTGAGGTTGGTGAGCTGCTCGGCGGAGAGGCGTTCGAGGCCGCGGGCCAGCGCCTCGGCGTGGCCGGTGTCCCGGGCGAAGGCGTCGGCCTGGTATTCGTGGCGACGCGACAGGCCGCGGGCGACGAAGGAGAGGGCGAGGTCGATGGGGGCGAAGAGGAGCCCGAAGAAGACGAGGCCGGCGTAGACCGAGGGCTCGGTCACACCAAAGGCCGTGAAGAGCCCCTCGCGGGTGAGGACGAGGGAGAGCAGGTAGAAGACGACGCCGCTGTAGACGAGGGAGATCGCCAGGCCGCGCAGGACGTGGCCGCGTTTGTAGTGGCCAATCTCGTGAGCGAGCACGGCGACGAGCTCGGGGGTGGGGTGCTGGTCGACCAGGGTGTCGAAGAGGGCGATGCGTTTGTGGCGGCCGAAGCCGGTGAAGAAGGCGTTGGCCTTGGACGATCGGCGCGAGCCGTCGATCACGTAGAGGTCGGCGAGGGGAAAGTCGACGCGGCGGGCGTACTCGGTGATGGCGTCGCGGAGCTCGCCCGGGGCGAGGGGCTCGAAGCGGTGGAAGAGCGGGAAGATCCAGGTCGGAGCGAGGAGCTGGACCACCAGGGTGAAGGTGGCGGCGAGGGCCCAGCAGGCGAGCCAGGCGTGGGGGCCCGCGGCTTCGAAGAGCCACAGGATCCCCGCCACGAGCGGGGCGCCGAGCGCCACGCCGAGCACGAGGCCCTTTGCGAGGTCGGCGACGAAGGTGGCCGGCGTCGTGCGGTTGAAACCGAAGCGCTCTTCGATCACGAAGGTGGAGTAGACGCGGAAGGGGAGGCTCAGCGCGCCGCGGGCGGCGACGAGCGCGCCGATGAAGAGGAGCCCGGTGGGAATCGACGGGAGGCCCAGCCCGCGTAGCGCGCCGTCGAGCCACCCGAAGCCCCCGGCCGCCCAGAATCCCAGGAGCGCCACCAGATGCAGGGTCGCCGGCACGAGGCCGAAGCGCGTGCGCACGCGGGTGTACTCCTGGGAGCGGCGATAGCGCTCGGCATCATAGAGATGGGCGAAGCGCGGGGGGAGCTCCGGGGCCAGGGCGCGCAGGTTCAGCAGATCGCCCGCGACGCGCATCGCGAACTCGACGAGGAGCGCGGCGAGGACGACGATGGCGTAGCCATTCATCGGGCGAGGGTGGCGGGTGGGTGCCGGGGTGGCAAGTGGATCGAGCAAAGGTCGCAGCGTGGCCGTGTCGACTCACTTCGCGGACCGGGCTCTGCGAGGGGCGCGTCGGGGGTGCAGCTTTTCCCTTGAGCGGCCTCTCGCGCCGGGTCTATAAGAGGAGAAGGTGGGGGGTGGAAGGAGGCTTGCAATGGCCATCGGAAAGGAACTCGGAGAGTATCAACTGAAGTCGACCGGCACGCGGTACAACGAAGACGGAGGTGGTGCCGCGGTCGATCTGGATGGCACCGCCACCGGATTCGGGACCGTCCTGGGGACGCTCATCGTCCGCGCCGAGCCCGGCGCGACCGGGGGATCGGCGAGCTGGCGCGGTCAGAGTTTTCTCGACAATGGCGAGCGGTCCGCGGCCACCGGAGAAGGGACGTGGGAAGACTGCGGAACCAACCAGTGGCGGGTGCGTCTGATCGTCAGCACCACCAACGGGCAGACCTTCGCCACGGACGGCGTGCTGGATCTCGGCTCGCGCTCGATGAACGGCAAGCTGCTCGACTGGAGCTAGGAACCACCGGCTGGAGCGGAGCAGGGTCGCTCTCGGTCCTGTTCCGCCTCGGCGTCCGCCCGATCGTGCGCCCCCTCGACCGCCTACCGACCGAACGCCGTGTTCGGATCGGGTCGCCGGTTCACGGCCGCGGCTCCGCTGTGTAGAGCGCGCGGAAGGCGGCATGTCGCGGGCCGGTGGATAGAAGCTCATCACCTGGAGGGCGTAGGTCCGGAACGTCGGGAACGAGGCCTGCCGCTTCACGCTACAGCGCACGATCTCGAGAAGATCGTGATGACCCGGTTGACGTAGGCCAGGAGGGCTAGCCCGCCCAGACGGCGGGGCGGCGTTCGGCCCAGGGCGCTTCGGCTTCGAAGCGGGCGGCGAGGCGGAAGAGGAGATCTTCGCGGCCCATGCGGGCGACGAGCTGGACGCCGACGGGAAGCCCGGCGTCGGTGGTGTGGAGCGGGAGCGAGATGGCGGGGTGGCCCGTCGCGTTGAAGGGGAGGGTGAAGCGGCCGATGCGGCCGTAGGTGCGGCCGATGGTCCACGGCTTGTCGCCGTCGGGCCAGAGCTCGTCGGTGCGCAGCGGGGGGCAGCCGGCGGTGGGGGTG
>JANQRO010000574.1 GCA_028284525.1 Myxococcota bacterium
CGCCACGCGTCGAGCAGTCGGCTCCGGTCGCCCTCGATCGCGGGGTCGTCCGCGATGTCGTCGGCCAGCCGACAGAAGGCGTAGATCGCGTGGATCGCGCGACGCCGCTCTGCCGGCAGCAGCCAGAAGGCGGAGGCGAAGCTCGACCCGCTGCGGCGCGTGACTTCGGCGCAGTGCCGATACGCCCGCTCGAGGGTCACCCCGACGCGGCCCCGCGCTGGGGTGTTCCGCCGAGCCACGCCACGCAGCGGCCGACGAGTCCCTCGGCGTCGATCTCGGCGGCGCGCCACTGGTCCACCGTCTCTCCGTGCTCGACGAAGGCGTCGTCGAGCCCCACGGTGAGCACCTGGGCCTCGGGCGCCTCCGCGGCCAGGGCTTCGAGCACCGCGCTGCCGAAGCCACCGGAGCGGAAGTGGTCTTCCACCGTGACGATCCGACCGCAGCGCCGCGCGACGCCGCCGAGCAGCTCGGTGTCGAGGGGTTTGGCGAAGCGCGCGTCGACCACCGCCGCAGACACGCCGCGCTCGCGGAGCGCGTCGGCCGCCGCCTCGGCGACCGGAACGGTCTTCCCGAGACCGACGAGGGCGAGATCCGACCCGTCGCGCAGCAGCTCGCCGCGGCCGATCGGCACGAGCTGCGGGCGCTCCTGGACGGGCGTCCCCGTCGCGGCACCGCGCGGATAGCGCACCGCGAAGGGACGCTCCGACGCCACCGCCGTCGCGAGCAGGTTCTGCAGCTCGTTCTCGTCGCGCGGGGCGGCGATCACGAGGTTCGGGATCCCGCGCAGGTACGCGATGTCGAGGAGTCCGTGGTGGGTCGGTCCGTCAGCTCCGACCAGCCCGGCGCGATCCATCGCGAACACCACCGGCAGGTTCTGGAGCGCGACGTCGTGGACGATCTGGTCGAAGCCCCGTTGGAGGAAGCTCGAGTAGATCGCGCACACCGGGCGCAACCCCTCGGTCGCGAGCCCGGCGGCGAAGGTCACCGCGTGCTGCTCGGCGATCCCCACGTCGTAGACGCGGTCGGGGAAGGCCTTCTCGAACTTGTCGAGACCGGTGCCGTCGGGCATGGCGGCCGTGATCGCCACGACGCGCGGGTCTTCGGCGGCGATGCGACCCAGGGCCTCGGCGAAACACGCGGTCCACGAGGGCGGACCCCCGCCGCCCTTCTTGCGGTCGCCGCTCTGGCGCTCGAAGGGCGCCGTGGCGTGCCAGCGGAAGGGATCGGCCTCTGCCGGTGCGTAGCCATGGCCCTTCTGGGTGCGGACGTGGAGCACCACCGGACGGTCGAGGGCGCGCGCCTCCTCGAGGGCCGGGACCAGCGTCTCGAGGTCGTGTCCGTCGATCGGGCCGCGGTACTCGAGACCCAGAGCGCGCACGTAGGACTCGACGTCGCGGGTCTTGTGCAGCCCGCCGACATTGGGCGCGATCGACATGCCGTTCTCGTTGTAGACGACGCACACCGGGAGCTCGAGGTGACCGGCGTGATTCAACGCCTCGAAGGACATCCCCGCGGTCGACGCGCCGTCGCCGATCACCGCCACCACTCGACGGGTGGCAGACGCGCCGGTGCGCCGGGCCGCCTCGGCGATGCCCACAGCGGCGGAGATCGAGGTGCCGGCGTGGCCGGCGCCAAAGACGTCGTAGGTGCTCTCGCTGCGCCGCAGGAAGCCGCTCGGGCCGTGGGCCTTCTTGACCTGCCACAATCCTTCGCGGCGTCCGGTCAGGGCTTTGTGTCCGTAGGCCTGATGACCGACGTCCCAGACCACGCGGTCGTCCGGGGTGTCGTAGACGTAGTGCAGCGCGATGCTCAACTCGACGGTGCCCAGGCTTCCAGCGAAGTGGCCACCGATCGAGGAGCCGATCTCGATCAGTTCGTCGCGGAGCTCGCGCGCCACCTCGCCGAGCAGCCCTCGGGACAATTGGCGCAAGTCTTCCGGGCGCTTGATCGTTTCGAGGAGTCCCACCCTCCCCTCCCTCTGCCTGTTGTGGAGCTGCTAAAGATTGAAATTTGAGGGGCAAGTCACAAGCAATTCCGCTGACCGAAAGGCCATTCCGGTCAGTGGAGTTCCAGACGTCGGACCGCTGGGTTGGGGGGATCCGTTGCGCGATGCGCACGCGGGACGCCGAATTGTAGAGAGATCGCCGGCGCTGTCGACGTCGAGCTCGGATTTCCCCAGGGGAATTCCCCTTGGGGATCCGGTCAGCGTCGCGGGGAGAAGGTCGGCGCCAGCTCCGTCAGGGAGGCGACCACCAGATCGGCCCCCTCCTCCTGGAGCCCGGCGACCGTGGCGGTCCCCGTGGTGACCCCCACTGCGGCCACCCCAGCCGCTCGTGCGGCGCGCACGTCGATCCGCGAATCGCCGACATAGACGGCGTCCCGGGCCTCGAGACGCAAGGCGCTGAGACAGCGCTCGATCGGCTCGGGATGGGGCTTGCGCTGATCCACGTCCTCGCGCCCGATCACCACCTCGAAGCGGTGGCGAATGCCCCAGCGGTCCAGAAAGGGAAGATCGCGGCCGGAAGACGTCACGATCCCCAGCGTGTAGCCCGCCTCGGCGAGCTGCTCGACGAGCTCCACCCCCCCGGCGAGGGGCTGGGTGTCCTCGTAGTAGCGCCGCATCCAGTGGTCCCGTCGCTCGGCGAAGACCCGGGCCACCAGGGCTTCGACGTCGGGGTAGTCCGTCGGAAAGAGCGCCGGCCACGGATTGTCGCTGCCCTCGCTCATCAGAGCGTAGACCCGCTCCCGGGGCGGTGCGGGGAGGTCCGCCTCGCGAAAGACGTCGAGGCTCATCTCGTAGAAGAGCCCCACCGAGTCGGCCAGGGTGCCGTCGACGTCGAAGAGGACACCCCGGAAGGGGCCGAAACTCGTCACCGCGTTCTCCAATCGCCGCCGCCCCCGCCGGGGATCGAGACACAGGGCCGAGGGCCGGGCTCGGCTAGGATGACGGGTCCACGGGGAAATTCGAGCGCGCGCTACGGCCGCGCCCCCGGAGCGAAGGAGGCACTGTGAAGATCGAGCGGGTCGGAGTCGTCGGGTGCGGATTGATGGGGTCGGGGATCGCCGAGGTGTGCGCCCGGGCGGGCCTCGACGTGCTCGTCACCGAGATGGACGAACGCGCCCTCGAGGCGGGCGAGAGTCGGGTGCGCCGTTCCCTCGAGCGCGCGGTCAAGGCCGGAAAGCTCCAGGAGAGCGAGCTCGAGACGGCCTACGCGAACATGAAGTTCTCCACCGACCTCGGTGAGCACGGCGACCGCCAGCTCGTGATCGAGGCGATCGTCGAGGCGGCCGAACCGAAGGTGGAGCTCTTCCGCCAGCTCGACCTCATCGTCCACGACCCGACCGCGATCCTCGCCACCAACACGTCGTCGATCCCGATCATGAAGCTCGCGGTCGCCACCAAGCGCCCCCAGCAGGTGTGCGGGCTGCACTTCTTCAACCCCGTTCCCGTGCTGCGGCTGGTGGAGCTGATCGCGTCTCTCGTGACGAGCGACGAGACCTCCTCGCGGCTCGCCGTGTTCGCCGAGCAGACCCTCGGCAAGCACGTGGTGCGTTCCCAGGATCGCGCCGGCTTCATCGTGAACGCGCTCCTCATCCCCTACATGTTGTCCGCGGTGCGGATGGTCGAGTCGGGCTTCGCGACCGCCGAGGACATCGACGCCGGCATGGTGCACGGCTGCAACCACCCGATGGGACCGCTGGCGCTGTGCGACCTCGTGGGCCTCGACACCGCCAAGGCCGTCGCCGAGTCGATGTACGAGGAGTTCAAGGAGCCCCTCTACGCCCCGCCGCCGCTGCTCTGCCGCATGGTCGAGGCGGGGCTCCTGGGCCGCAAGACGGGGCGCGGGTTCTACGACTACGCCAGGTAGCGCTCCCCCACCGACCGTCGGGCCGCGCCCGGGGACCGGCGCTACCTCTTGCGCTGGGTCATCGCGACGTCGAAGGTGCCGAAGGAGGCCATCAAGCCGCCGTCGACCGAGTAGGCGGAGCCGGTGATGAACGAGGCGTCGTCGCTCGCGAGAAAGGTCACGAGCTGGCCCACCTCCTCCGGGCGACCCACCCGGCCCAGCGGATGGATCGGGCCCATCTGCTCGAGGGCTTCGGCGTTGGCGTGGGCCGGGCCCAGGATCGGCGTGTCGATGACCCCGGGACACACGGCGTTCACCCGCACGCCTTTGCTCGCGAGGTCGACCGCGGCGCATTTCACCAGACCGACGACCCCGTGCTTGGTGGCGCAGTAGGTGCCCATCCCGGCGCCCCCCGTCAGTCCCGCGTCGGAGGAGGTCACGACGATCGATCCGTGTCCGGCCTCCGCC
>JANQRO010000577.1 GCA_028284525.1 Myxococcota bacterium
CGGGAGCGCGCCGGTGTAGGGGACGAGGCCGTGGGTCGGCTTCATGCCGACGATCCCGCAGGCCGCCGACGGCGCGCGGATCGAGCCCCCCTGGTCGCCTCCGATCGCGAGGTCGACGGCGCCCGAGGCGACCAGCGCCGCGCTCCCGGACGACGAGCCCCCCGCTACGTGTTCGGGATTGCGCGGGTTGCGCACGGGTGCGGGATGGCTCGTGTGGCTCCCCCCCGAACAGCAGAAGAACTCGCACACCGACTTGCCGACGATCGTCGCGCCCGCGTCGAGCACGCGATCGACCACCGTGGCGTCGATCGGCGGCAGGTAGCCCTCGAAGAACGGGGTGCCGTTCTCGATCGGGAGCCCGGCCACCAGGATGTTGTCCTTGATGGCGATGCTGCGACCGGCGAGGGGGCCGCCCGCCGCGCCGCGGATCTCGGCCAGCACCTGCCACGCGCCGAGCGGATTCTCCGCGGCGCTCGGCTTGCGCCAGGCCCCGCGCGGATAGCGCGGACCGGCGGGGGTGGCCGCCTCCTCCCCGGCGTCGAGGGCGCCGATTCCCTCGAGGGCGCCCCGCACCACCCCGAGCTGGTCCTCCAGCTCGGCGTCTCCCATCGAGAACCCCAGACGGTCGGCGACGGCGCGGAGGTCCTCGAGACTCGGGGGGGAAAGCGGCATGGCGACGTCCTTTGTGGCGGGAGGAGGGCTGGATAGTATTGCAGCCCCGCGGGCCGCGGTGCGGCTCGGCGACCCAGGAGGACCCATGGCCGGCACCCCCGAAGACCTCGAACAGATCCGCCAGCTCAAGGCGCGTTACTTCCGTCTGATGGACACCAAGCAGTGGGACGCGATGCACGCCCTCTTCACCGAGGACGTCGTAGCGACCTACGAGGGCCCGCCGCGGCTCACCAAGGACGACGACCCCAAGGTCTTCTCGTGCAGCGGGCGCGCGACCTTGGTCGGTGGGATCAAGACCCTCCTCGAGCAGGGTCAGTCGGTCCACCAGGGCTTCATGCCCGAGCTCGAGCTCACCAGCGACACCACCGCGACCGGCGTGTGGGCGATGTTCGACTACATCCGGCTCCCGAACGGGAGCTTCAAGGGCTGGGGCCACTACCACGAGCACTACGTCAAGGAAGCCGACGGCTGGAAGATCAAGTCGATCCACTTGACTCGACTGCACGTCGAAGAGGAGTGGCAGGGGATCTAGTCCCGGCGGCTACTCCACGGGAACGACGGCGAGGAGCAGCGGGTCGTCGCCGACACTGCGGGTGATGTGGCCGCGCCCCGTGGTGTCGTCGGCGAGCAGCACGTCACCGGGGCGGAAGGTCTCGACGCGGCCGCCGGCCACCTCCACCTCCATCGCGCCGCGCACCACGATCACGAATTGCCGCCGGGGGGCGACGTGCCAGGTGTAGTCCCAGGCCGTGGGGGCGCCGATGAACCGGACCTCGCCGCCCTGGAAGACCGTCGAGAGGCCGAGCGGCTCCTCGGCCGCCGCGTCGACGGCGAGGGGGAGCTTCACGCGCTCGAAGTGCGACTCGCCGTCGTCGCCGCTGTAGACCCGGAGGTACTCCGCGGTGTCCGGCACCGCGGCGGGCTTCGCGGCTTCGTGGTGGGCCGCGAGCAGCGCGGCCGCGGCGAGCGCGAGTGCGGCCGCGCGCCACGTCCTCATCGGGTCACCTCCAGGTTGAAGATCCGCGCGGCGTTCAGGCCGAGAATCCTGGCGCGACTCTCCTCGTCCAGCCCGCCCATCGTGCGCTCGATGGCGGCGGCGGAGTGGGGCCAGGTGCCCTCGTGGTGCGGGTAGTCGTTGGCCCACAGAAAGTTGTCGACCAGGCCGTGCTCGACGGCGAGGTCGAGGCCGGCGGGGTCTTCCTGGAAGGACGCGAAGCCCTGCTCCTTGAAGTATTCGCTCGGGAGCTTCTGCAAGCGCGGGCGCGCCCACATATGGTGCTTCTTGTGGGCCTCGTCCATGGCCTCGAGGGCCCAGGGGACCCAGCCGATCCCGGCTTCGATGGTGCCGAAGCGCAGGTTCGGAAAGCGCTCGAGCACCCCCGAGCAGCACAGGTTCGCGATCGGCTCGATCGCCGGGGTGAGCGCGTGGACCGCGTAGTTGATCAGCGCGCCGCCGTGACCGCGGGCGCCGCGCGGATCCTTGCCGGTGCCGATGTGGAAGGTGACCGGGAGGTCGTGATCCTGGAGCACCGCCCAGAGCGGATCGAAGGTGGGCAGGTTGTAGTTCTCGTGATCGGCGTCGCCCTGGCCAAAGATCGGTTTGGTCGGGAGGTTCACGCCGCGGAAGCCCAGCTTGGCGACGCGTTCGATCTCGGCGATCGCGCCCTCGAGGTCGGAGGTGGCGACACACGCCATCGGCAGGATGCGCTCCTGGTAGTCGGCG
>JANQRO010000004.1 GCA_028284525.1 Myxococcota bacterium
ACCCGACGCCTCGAGCAGACCCGGCGCGGGCTCGAGGCCTTCGGCGCTGGGAACCTCGCCGCCCGCGTCCCGGTGCGGGGCAGGGACGAGGTGGCCACCCTCGCCCAAAGCTTCAACGATGCTGCCCAACGCATCGAAACCCTTGTCGAAAGCGAGCGGCGACTGGTGGCGAATGCATCCCACGAGCTCCGCTCGCCCCTGGCCCGGCTGCGAGTCGCTCTCCACATGATCCCCGCGGCGCCGGGGGACGAGCGCTACCGCGAGGAGGCCGAGCGCGACATCGACGAGCTCGACGGGCTGGTGGACGACCTGCTCTTGGGGAGCCGTCTCGAGGCCCAGCGAGACCGCGGCGACGACCCGCGGGTCGACCTCCGGGCGCTGGTCGAGACGGAGTGCGCCCGGGCCGGGGTGCCCGCGGCGTGCGACGAGGTCGCGTTGCGCGGCGACGCCAAGGCGCTGCGACGGCTCGTGTCGAACCTGCTCGACAATGCGACCCGCCACGGGGGTGGTGCCGAAGCCGTCTCGTTGCGCGCGGATCCGGCGAGCGGGCGGGTCCGACTCCAGGTGCGCGACCGGGGCCCCGGCTGGGGGGACGCCGACCCAGAGGCGCTCTTCGAGGCCTTCTCCCGGGGCCCGGGCGCCCACGCCGAGGGCTCCGGGCTGGGGCTCGCCCTGGTCCGCCAGATCGCCCGCTACCACGGGGGAGAGGCCCGGCTGCTCGCCCGCGACGGCGGCGGGTGCATCGCGGAGGTGGAGCTCCCGACGGCGGGGCCCGAGCCTGCCTGAGCCTGGGTGGACGCCCAGCGCGCACGGGGCGTGGTCGCAAACCGGGCGCCGGCCTGCGGTATCGTACGGCCCCCGCGCAGACGACCGGGGGGACGTCTCCGCCCGAAGGAGCTCTCGTGCACACGGTCCCCACCACTCCGTCCCTGCGCCGTCCCGGCCGCCCCAGCCGCCAGGCTCCGACCGCCCTCCTCGCGGCGACGGCCCTGGGGACACTCGTCGCTTGGTCCGGCTGCTCCGGCCAGGCGCGACAGCTGCCGCGCCCGGAGCCGATGGCGGTCCACGCGAACAGCACCCTCAGCGACAGCGAGCAGAAGAAGCTCGGCGACATCCGCCGCTTCCTCGGGCCGCGGGAACAAGCGCTCCTCGAACGCTCGATCGAAGACCTCGCCAACGACCCGCGGGTGCCCGACGGAACCGGCGACGCTGCGCTCTCCCGCGCGCTCGGCCGGATGGGCGGGGTCTCGAACTTCTGCGACCGCTTCGTCGAAGAGCTCGCGTCGGCGACCCTCCAGGGCCCCGAGGCGGCCGCCGCCCCGGACCGGGTGGCCTTCGCCGTCTCCACCGAGGAGGCCTACGAGCGCTGGGTGACCGACGCGACCCGCGCGCGCTTCGCGAGCTCTCTCGAGCTGGGCCGCGCCATCCGCGCGGGTGAGCTCGACGCCAACGCCTTCGACAGCGCGGCACCGGTCGGCACCCCCGGCCGCCCGCTCTTCGTCACCGACGCCTCGGTGTTCGAGGCGAAGGGCGCGAGTGCCGCCGGCATCCTGTGTCTCGCCGGCCAGCCGGCACCGAGCTACGTCGTGGCCGTGATCCCCACCGCGAAGCTCGGCAGCGTGCGAGTGCCCACCGCCGCCGACGGCGCGTGCCGCCCGCGCTTCGAGCTCTCGGCCCCCGACGCCACCGCGGGCGCCACCTGCACCGGGCGCCCCGAGTTCGTGACCGCGACCCCGACCCTCGGCGCCGTCGAGAGCTTCCAGATCAGCCGCTGAGCGCACTCGCTCCGGTGGCCGCGTCAGCCGCTCCCGCGCGTGGGCTCGTCGGGCGCGAGACCCTGCATCGCGCACAGCTCGCGGAAGCGGCCGCCGGGTGTGGCCACCAGGCTCGCGAAGTCGCCGCGCTCGACGACGCGACCCCCGTCGAGCACGTAGATCACGTCGGCGTCCCGGATCGTCGACAGACGGTGCGCGACGACCAACAGGGTGAGACGACCGTGCAGGCGCTCGAGGCTCTGTTGGACCGCCCGCTCACTCACCGAGTCGAGCGCCGAGGTCGCCTCGTCGAGGATCA
>JANQRO010000011.1 GCA_028284525.1 Myxococcota bacterium
CGCGGAGCGCGACGCGGTCCGCGAGCGGAAACCCGCATGGGTCGGGTGGAATTCGGGGCCGGGCGGTGCGCGGTCAGGTGGCGGGCCTCTTTTCTACCACAGTTTCCGCGTAGTCTCGCGGGGTTGCGCAGCGGGGGCGGCGCGGGGCCGAGCGCCGGAGCGGGCCCCAGGTCGGTTATGCTGCGGCGCGCGATGGCCGGCCCCTCCGCAGCGACCGATTCCGCCCGCTCCCTCCGAGCCGCCGTGCTGCGGCTGCGCAACGCCGTGGACGGGGCGCTGGTGGGGCAGCGGCGGGCCAAGGACGCGTTGCTGCTCGCGGTGCTGGCGCGACAGCACGCCTACCTCGAGGGCCCGCCGGGCTGTGGCAAGACCGCCCTGGCGGAAGCGCTCGCCAGCGCCTGCGACGCGCGTCTCGCGGCCATCCGCTTCCACCGCGACGTGCGGGACACCGATCTGCTGGGCGATGCGCTGATCCACCGGGAGCGTCTCGAGCGCGGCGAGCGGATCCGCAGAGACCTGCACCCGGGCCCGCTGCTGCGGGCCGAGATCGCGGTGCTCGACGACCTGCCCCGCGCTCCGGGAGAAGCCCTCGGCACCCTGCTCCGCGTGCTCTCCGACCGGGTCGCGCTCGGGAAGACCCTGCCCCTCGAGACCGCGATCGCCACCGCGCCGCCCTTCGACGCGCCGGAGGGCTACGCCGATCCCCTCGAGCCCTCGCAGCTCGATCGCTTCGCCATCCAGGTGCGGGTGAAGGGGCTGGTCGACTCGGCGGCGTGGACCCACAGCCGAACGCTGATCGACCGCGCTGCCGCGCCACCCGCGCCCTTCCAGGCGAGCCACGGGATCCGCGCAGCCGAGCGCCGGATGCTCCAGGCGCAGGCCGCGGCGCTGGCGATTCCCCCCGACGTCCGCGAGGCCTGGCTGCGCGCCGTCGCCCGACTCGCCGCGCTCGCCCGCGACGCGGGGGGTGCGCTGCTGAGCGACCGCAGCTTTGCCTGTGCAGCGGTGCCGCTGCTCCGCGCCCACGCCCTGCTCCGGGGCGCCGACGCGGTCGCGCCCCGCGACGTGAGGGTGATGCGCTTCATGGTGGGCCGCCGGGTGCCCGAGCGAGTGCTCGAGTGGCTCGACGTCGTGATCGACGAGGTCGTGGCCGAGGCCGAGGGCGACGAAGCCCAGGACGCCGGCGCCGAAGGCGCCCCCGACGAGGACATGGAGGTCGAGCAGGGCGGTAGCCCGGACGGAGAGCGTCGCATCGAGGAGCGACGCGAAGAGCCCGGGCGGGAAGAGGGCGGAGAGGCCCGGGAGGAGCGCTCCGACGAAAGCGCCGAGGTCGACGAGCTGCTGCGGGCCCTGCGCGGCCGTCTCGACCGCGGCCGGGTCGAGCGCGAGGAAGACCCGGGCGGATCGCCGCGCAGCCTCCAGCCGATGCGCCGGTTCGACGAGATCCTCGACGCCGACCCCGTCGAAGTCCAGCTCCTGGTGGAGGGACGCCTCCTCGGGATGCCGCGCACCCTGCGCCGCGAAAAACCGATCCGCGGCGGCGCCCTCGTGGTGCTGCGCGACATCAGCGCCTCGATGGCGGGGCCCTACGCGCGCTGGGCCGGTGCGGTGGTGGCGGGGTTGGTGCACGCCGGCGCCCGGCGTCGCATGAAGGTGGGCTACATCGAGTTCAACCACGAGGCCCACGCCCTGCGCGTGGGGGAGTCGATGCTCCACCGCCAGTACCGCGAAGTGCTCGCCGCGGCGGGCGTGGCACAGGCCCGCGGGCGCACGAACTACGAAGCGCCGCTGCGCAAGGCCCTCGAGGCCCTCCGCGAACACCGCGGCGTGAACCGGCACATCGTGATGCTCACCGACGGAGTCCCCGTCCTGGGCGACCCGGTCGTCTCCCGCGAGCGCGCCCTCGCCGCCGAGCTGGGCGTGCGCATCCACACCGTGTTCCTGGGCAAGGGCGACTGTCCCAAGGTCCTCGATTCGATCTCCCTCGAAACCGACGGGATGCGTTTTCTCGCGCGCCTCGACCCCGCCGGGCGCATCCACGTCGCCGAGCGGCACACCCGAAGAGAAGCAGCATGAGCGAAGCCCTGGCGCCCCTGCGCGCCACCCTCGACCGTCAGGTGATCGGCCACAACGACTCCAAGGACGCGCTGCTCCTGGCCCTGGTCTGCCGGGAGCACGTCTACATGGAGGGGCCGCCGGGCGCGGCCAAGACCCGGCTCGCGGAGGTCGCGGCCCACGCCTCGAGCCTCCCTTTCTTCTTCTACCAGCTGCACCGCGATACCCGGCTTCCGGAGCTCGTGGGCGATGTGGTGCTCGAGCGCCTCGAGATCGAAGGGGGCGAGCGGATCCACCACCGTATCGAGCCCGGCGGGCTCCTCACCGCGGAGATCTGTGTCCTCGACGACATCTCCCGGGCGCCCGGAGAGGCGCTCAACATCCTGCTGCGGATCCTGAACGAGCGGAAGTTCGGCGACAGCCCGATCCCGTTGCTCACCGCCATCGCCACCGGCAACCCGATGGACGACGACTACTACAACGAGCCCCTGGACCCGGCGAACCTCGACCGCTTCGCCCTCCAGCTGCGCGTCCAGGGGCTGATCACCTCCGGCGACCACGACGGCGCCCGCCAGCTGATCGACCGCTACGCCGACGGCGAGGTGGTGGAGCACCCCGCCACCGAACCGGTCTGCGACCGGCAGACCCTGGACGCCCTCCACGCGCGGCTCGCCGACATCGCCGTGCCCGACCCGGTGAAGGGGGCCCTGCTCGAGCTCTTCCGGATCCTGGTGGTCGAGTACGACTGCAGCGAGACCAATGCGCTCCTCACGGACCGCAGCTTCCTCGTGAAGGCGATCAAGCTGCTGCGGGGGAGGGCCCTCCTCGCGGGCCGCGATCGGGTCGAGCCCGCCGACCTCGCCGTGATCGAGTGGATGACGACCTTCCGGGTGCCCGCCGACGTGCACGAGAAAGTGCCCGAGGTGATCTCTCGCGCGATCGCAGGGGTCTCCTAGCGCGGCTACCCTCCCCCGATCCCGGCGGCTCGCCCGCAGCGCCTCCCGCCGGAAGGGGAGGACCCGATGGATTTCGCGCTCGACGAAGAACTCCAGGCCATCTACGACGAGAGCGCCAAGATCGCCGCC
Organism: Myxococcota bacterium; assembly: GCA_028284525.1. Classification (GTDB taxonomy): domain Bacteria; phylum Myxococcota_A; class UBA9160; order UBA9160; family PR03; genus JANQRO01. Next base: position 3,141 of record JANQRO010000011.1, read on the forward strand.
ACCTTCGACGACGACTACTGGGCGCAACACGACGAGAAGCACGAGTTTCCCTGGGAGTTCTACAACGCATTCGCCGAGCAGGGCTGGATCGGGATCCTGGTGCCCGAGCAGTACGGGGGCGCCGGGCTCGGCTGTCTCCACGCGGGCGTGCTGCTGAACGCCGTCGCCCACAGCGCCGGGGCCCAGAACGCCGCCTCGACCCTCCACCTCTCGATCTTCGGGATGGGTCCGGTGATCCACCACGGCTCCGAGGATCTGAAGCGGCGCACCCTCCCGCCGACGGCGAGCGGCGAGCTCCACGTCTCCTTCGGGGTGACCGAGGACGACGCGGGCACCGACACGAGCCGTATCCGCACCTTCGCCCGCGAGGACGGCGACCGCTTCATCGTGAACGGCAAGAAGGTGTGGAACACCAAGGCCCAGCAGGCCCAGAAAATCCTCCTGCTCGCGCGCACCACCCCCCGCGAGGAGTGCGCGAAGCCGCTCCAGGGTCTCACGCTGTTCCTGGCGGACCTCGACCGCGACCACTGCGAGATCCGCGAGATCCCCAAGTGCGGGCGCAACGCCGTGAACTCCAACGAGGTCTACATCGAGGACCTGCCGGTCTCGAAGGCCGACGTGGTGGGGGAGGTCGGGCGCGGCTTCTACCACCTCCTCGACGGTCTCAATCCCGAGCGCATCGTGATCGCCGCCGAGGCGGTGGGGATCGGGCGCCGCGCTCTCGACGTCGCCACCCACTACGCCCGCGAGCGCATCGTCTTCAACCGCCCGATCGGTCAGAACCAGGCGATCGCCCACCCGCTGGCCGAGTCGCTCTCGGAGCTCGAAGCCGCCGATCTGCTGTGGCAGAAGGCCGCCTGGGCCTACGACCACGGCAAGCCCGCGGGTCCCCTCGCCAACATGGCGAAGCTGCGCTGTAGCGAGGCGGCCTTCAACGCCTGCGACCGCGCGATGCAGGTCTTCGGCGGCTTCGGCTACGCCAAGGAGTTCAACGTCGAGCGCTACTGGCGCGAGTCGCGGATGGGCCGCATCGCGCCGATCTCCAACGAGATGGTCCGCAACTTCATCGCCGAACACGTTCTGAAGCTACCGAGAAGCTACTGAGCACGGAGCCATGGAGACGCCACTGAGCAGAGACTCGGAGACCGCCCTCGGCAAGGGCCGAAGGCCCGCGCAGCGAAGGCGTAGCCTTCGCGAAGTGCCGTGAGGAGGCAAGGGCCGAAGGCCCGCGCAGCGAAGGCGTAGCCTTCGCGAAGTTCACAAGGACGCGATCGCCGTCGCTTCGCGCAGCGGAGACGCGGTGCCCACAACACGAGATCCGCAACAAAGGAAACCCGCATGCCCGGACCCCTGGATGGAGTGAAGATCCTCGATTGCTCGGCCGTGATCTCCGGCCCCTTGGCGACCATGATGCTCGCCGACCAAGGTGCGGACGTGGTCAAGATCGAGCCGCCGGGAGCGGGTGACATCACCCGCGTCCCGAACTTCTTCCGGGGCGGCATGGCGGCGCTCTTCGCCAACGCCAACCGCGGCAAGCGGTCGGTCGCCCTCAACATCCAGAAGGAAGAGGGCCGCGAGATCGTCTTGAAGCTCGCGGCCCAGGCGGACGTCTTCGTCCAGAACTTCCGCCCGGGGGCGATGGCGCGGCTCGGGCTCGGCGAGGCCGAGGTTCGCGCCGTGAACCCCGACATCATCTACGTCTCGATCAGCGGTTACGGCGAGGACGGACCCTACGCCCAGCGCCGTGTCTACGACCCGGTGATCCAGGGTCTCACGGGCCACGTGGCGGTCCAGCGCGAGCCCGGCGCCCCGGTCGACCTCATCCGCAACATCGTGTGCGACAAGTCGACGTCGTACACGGCCGCGCAGGCGATCACCGCGGCGCTCTTTGCCCGCGAGCGCGGCGCCGGCGGCCAGCACGTGAAGCTCTCGATGATCGACGCGGGGCTCGCGTTCTTCTGGTGCGACGGGATGATGGCCCACACCTTCGTCGGCGAGGGGGCGATGCCGGGGCTCCCGCTCTACGACCTCTACAAGTTGCGCGAGACCGCCGACGGCCACTGTGTCGTCTTCGCCGCCTCGGACTCCGAGTTCCAGGGGTTGTGTCGCGCCCTCGACATGCACGACCTCGCCGAGGATCCGCGCTTCGCCACGCTCGGGGACCGCATCGTCAACATGGAGCCCCTCGAGCAGCGCTTCACCGAGGAGTTCAAGAAGTGGCCGACCCACGAGCTGGTCGAGCGCGTCTCCGCCGAGGACGTTCCCGCCGGCCCGGTCCACTCCCTCGAGGCGTTGATCGAGGACCCGCAGATCCAGCACAACGGCTCGATCGTCGAGATCGAGCACCCCGAGGCCGGGACCCTGCGCCAGGCCGCGCCGCCCGCCCACTTCGACAAGACACCGGCGGCCGCTGGCGCTCCCCCGCCCCTCCTCGGCGCCCACACCGACGAGGTGCTCAGCGACCTCGGGCTCGACGACGAGGCGCTCGCCACGCTGCGTGAGGCGGGGGTGATTCAGTAGCAAGCGCGGGGCGAAGCCCCGCGTGCGCAGCGGCGCCGAAGGCGCCGCGAAGTTCACCAGGCCGCCGATCGCAAGGCCACCCGCCTCCCTCGGCGCCGAAGGCGCCGCGAAGTTCCCCCCCAAGCCGGCCCGCGGGGCGAGGCCCCGCGCTGGCTCAACTCTTGAGCAGCTCCTCGGCGATGATCAGCTTCCGGACCTCGGTCGTGCCCGCACCGATCTCCAGGAGCTTGATCGAGCGGTAGAGGCGATTGATCTCGGTCTCCCAGATGTAGGCGTTGCCGCCGTGGATCTGGGAGGCGTGGTCGAGGGCGCGGTTCAACGCGTCGGCGGCGTACATCACCGAGGTCGCGGAGATCTTGTGGGCGAAGCCCCGCCCGCCCTCGCCGATCGCCAGCTCGTTCAGCTGGCCGAGGGTGTAGTAGTTGTACTGACGCATGGTCTCGACTTCGGTCGAGATATCGGCCAGACGCGATTGAATCATCTGGAAGTTTCCAATTGGCTGACCGAACTGCTCGCGGGTGCGCGCGTAGTCGACGGAGAGCTCGAGGACACGCTCGGCGATCCCCAGACACAGGGGGGAGATCATGGCGCGCTCGAGGTCGAGGCCGCTCATCACGCAGCGGACGCCCTTGTTCTCCTGGCCGACGAGGTTCCTGGCGGGCACGCGGCAGTCCTCGAAGGCGAGCTCGGCGGTCGGCGAGCCGCGGAAGCCCATCTTCACGAGCTTCTGGGCCACCGACACGCCCGGGGTGTCCATCTCGACGATGAAGGCCGAAATGCCATGGGCGCCCGCGCCGGGGTCGGTCTTGGCGTAGAGCAGGGCGAGATCGGCCACGGGACCGTTGGTGATGTACATCTTGCGACCGTTCAGCACGTAGTCGTTGCCGTCGCGCACCGCGGTCGTGGCCATGCTGCCCAGCGCGTCGGAGCCCGCGCCGGGCTCGGTGAGCGCGAGACACCCCACCAGCGAGCCGTCACAGAGCCCGGGCACGTAGCGCTCGCGCTGCTCGTCGTTGGCGTTGCGGTAGATGTTGTTCATGCACAGGTTCTCGTGGGCGACCCACGAGAGCCCGAAGGCGTAGTTCCAGCGCGAAAAGGCCTGGAGGACGAGGCCGCTCGCAAAGAGGTCGAGCCCCGCACCGCCGAGCTCCGGCGGCACCGTGATCCCGAGAAAGCCCTCCTTGCCGAGGGCGCGGAACTCCGTGTCCGGCCACCACTCTTCGTCGTCCATGCGACGCGAGAGCGGGTAGAGCTGCTCGCGGCCGTATCGGTCCGCCGCGTCCAGGATCGCTCGCTGGTCGTCGTTCAGGTCAAACGCGTGGCTCACCTCGGGGCCCTCCTCGGAAGGCCTAAGGTCGCGAACCTGCGGGAAAAGTCCAAACCCCGGGGCGCCCCGGGCGGGTGGGGTGCGCTATTGAATCGATGTCCCGGCGAGCGCTGGGGCGCGGGCGGGGCGAGGCGCGTCGCGTCGGAGGCGAGGGACAGGGTGGCAGCAGCGAGCGGGGCAGGGGAGGTCGTCCTCCTCGAGAAGCGCGGGCGGGTCCAGTGGATCCTCATCAACCGCCCGGATCGGCGCAACGCGTTCAACGAGGCCGTCGCCGCGGGGATCGCCGACGGTCTCCGCGAGGCCCAGACCGACTCCGAGATGCGCGCCGTCGTCCTCACCGGTGTCGGCGACAAGGCCTTCTGCGCCGGCGGAGACATGCAGCCCGCCGCCGATGGGAGCCCCTTCGAGGCCAACCCCGCCCACCCCGAGAACCCGGTGATCGAGCTCTTCAAGGAGTTCGAGCGCTGCAACCTCCCCACCATCGCCCGGGTGAACGGACACGCCCTCGCCGGAGGGCTCGGGCTCGTCTGTGCCTGCGACCTCGCCGTCGCCGCCGAGAGCGCGACCCTCGGTGTTCCCGAGAGCAGCATCGGGCTCTTCCCGATGATGATCCTGCCCTACATGCTGCGCACGATGCCGCGGCGCAAGCTCTTCGAATGGTGCATCACGGGTGTGCGCTGGAGCGCCGCGGAAGCGCTCGCGGTCGACCTGCTCAACTACACCGCCCCCGACACCGAGCTCGACGCGAAGCTCGACTGGCTGCTCGGCCGCATCGTCGACAAGTCGCCGACGGCGATCCGGCTGGGCAAGCTCGGGCTCCACGCGGTGCAGGACATGACGATTCCCCAGGCCTTCGAATACACCCAGCTGATGTTGCCGAACATGGCGAAGACGCGGGACGCGAAGGAGGGCTTCGCCGCCTTTGTCGAGAAGCGCTCGCCCGAATGGACCGGAGAGTAGAGATGGCCAGTGCCGTTGCCGGAATCGAGAAGGTGCTGATCGCCAACCGCGGCGAGATCGCGGTCCGGGTCGCCCGGACCTTGCGCGACCTGGGCATCGCCTCCGCGGTGGTGACCCACGCCGACGAGGGCACGAACGCGTCGATCCAGGCCGCCGACGAGGTGGTGGAGATCGAGGGGGAGAGCCCGGTGGCGGCCTATCTCGACGTCGAGCAGATGGTCGACGTCGCGCAGCGGGTGGGGGCCGACGCGGTCCACCCCGGCTACGGGTTCCTGTCGGAGAACGGCGTCTTCGCCGATGCGGTCGAGGCCGCGGGGGTCCGCTTCATCGGTCCGAGCGCCGCCGCGATGCGGCTCATGGGCGACAAGATCGGGTCCCGGGAGTTCGTGGCCGAGCGGGGCTTCCGCGTCGCGCCCTCGGCCACCGAGGAAGAGGATCCGGCGAGCTTTTTGGCGCGGGCCGAGGCGGTGGGCTTCCCGCTGGTGGTGAAGGCGTCCGCCGGCGGCGGTGGCAAGGGGATGCACATCGTCCGCGAGGCGAAGGCTCTCGAGTCGGCCATCGCTCTCGCCCGCAGCGAGGCCGAGCGGTACTTCGGCGACGGACGTGTGTACGCCGAGCGCTACCTCGACGAGCCCCGACACATCGAGGTGCAGGTGCTGGCCGACGCCCACGGGCACTGTGTGCATCTCTTCGAGCGCGAGTGCTCGATCCAGCGCCGCTTTCAGAAGCTCGTCGAGGAGTCGCCCTCGCCCTCCCTCGACGCGGCGCTGCGCGAGCGGATCTGCGAGGAAGCGGTGGGGATCGCGAGTGCGGCGGGCTACCGCAACGCCGGCACCGTGGAGTTCATCATGGATCGCCACGGTGAGTTCTTCTTCCTCGAGATGAACACCCGGCTCCAGGTCGAGCATCCGGTGACCGAGCTGGTGACCGGCATCGACCTCGTGGCCGAGCAGCTGCGCGTCGCGGCCGGCGAGCCGTTGCGCTTCTCCCAGGAGGAGATCCAGCGCCGGGGGTGGGCCGTCGAGTGCCGGATCTGTGCCGAGGACGCCGCCGCGGACTTCCTGCCGGCCCTCGGCACCCTCCACCGGGTGCGCGCGCCGGAGGGACCGGGGGTGCGCTTCGACGGGGGAGTGGTGGACGGCCAGGCGGTGACCGCCGACTTCGACCCGATGCTCGCCAAGCTCATCGCCTACGGCGGCGACCGCGACGAGGCGGTCGCCCGGGCGCGGCAGGCACTGCGCGACACCGTCCTGCTCGGCGTGACCCACAACGCCTCCTTTCTCGAGCGGGTGCTGGCGCACCCCGCCTTCGCCGAGGGACACACCCACACCGGCTTCCTGACCCAGCACGCCGACCAGCTCCGCGAGGAGGCCCCGAGCGGCGACGAGCGGGCGCTGATCCTGGCGGCGGCAGCCCTCGCCGACCGCGACTTTCTCGACCGGGCGGCCGCCGTGCCCGAGCCCTACGCGTCGATCGGCGCGTGGCGCAACTGAGACGGGGCGGAGGAGCGAGCCATGGGAGTCGAGTTCGAGCTCGAGGAGGTGACCAGCCGGGTCACCCCGGTCTACCGGCGCGGGGGCTACGACCTCGACGTCGACGGGCGTCGGGTGCGGGCAGCGTTGCACGAGGGCGACGGGGGCGCCTGCACCCTCGAATTCGACGGACAGACCCACCCCCTCTGGGTGGCGCGCCACGGCGACGAGATCTTTGTCCACCACGCTGGTCGCACCCACCGGGTCGCGGCGATCAACTCTCTCGAGCGCGCGGCGCGCGAGGCGATCGGTGCCGGAGGCGCCGACGCGGTGGTCGCTCCGATGCCGGGGGTCGTGGTCGAGGTGGCGGTGTCGGCCGGGGACCGTGTCGAGGCCGGGGCGGTGCTGCTCACCATCGAGAGCATGAAGCTGCAGACACCGGTCCTGGCGCCCCACGAGGGCCGGGTGGACGAGGTGGCCTTCGAGGCCGGACAGAGCTTCGACAAAGGAGCCGTCCTGGTCCGGCTCGGCGGCGAAGCGGAAGAGGGAGAGAACCCGTCATGATGCGACGCATCGAGAGCCGCGTGGACACGCGGTCCCCCGAGTTCCTGGCCTTTCGCGAGGCGAACCTCGCGCGGGTCGGCGAGTTCCGGGAGCGTCAGCAAGCGGCTCGCTACGAACGGCCCGAACGCGACATGAAGCGTCTCGAGCATCACGGCAAGCTCTTCGTGCGCGAACGGGTCGAGCAGCTTCTCGACCCGGGGACGCCCTTTCTCGAGCTCTCGTCCCTCGCGGCGTGTACGGAGTACGACGGCGACGCCAAGAGCGCGAGCTGTGTCGTCGGGATCGGCGTCGTGAGCGGCCGCGAGGTGATCGTCCGCGCCGACGACCCGAGCATCAAGGGCGGCGCCTGGTACCCGCACACCGTCAAGAAGAACGTGCGTTGTCTCGACATCGCGATCGAGAACCGTCTGCCGGTGGTGCACATGTGCGACAGCGCCGGCGGCTTCCTGCCGCTCCAGGCAGACCTTTTTCCCGACAAGTACATGGCGGGGCGGATCTTCCGCAACCAGTCGATCCTCTCGAAGATGGGGGTGAAGCAGCTTTCGCTCGTCTTCGGCCAGTGCACGGCGGGCGGGGCGTACATCCCCTCGCTCAGCGACTACGCGGTGATCCTGCGGGGCAACGGCGGGATCTTTCTCGGTGGGCCGCCGCTGGTGAAGGCCGCGACCGGCGAGGTGGTCGACGCCAACACGCTCGGTGGCGCCGACGTGCACACCCAGGTGAGCGGCGTGGCCGACTACGCGGCAAACTCCGAGGAGGAGGCGATCCTGATCGGGCGCGAGATCGTCTCCCAGTGGACGATCGAGGAGAAGGCGCCCTCCCAGCGACGCGAGCCCGAAGACCCCTACTACGACCCCGAAGAGCTCTACGGGATCATCCCCGGCGACATCAAGATCCAGTTCGACATGCACGAGGTGATCGCGCGCATCGTCGACGGCAGCTACTTCCACGAGTACCAGCCCGACTACGGCACCACCCTGGTGTGTGGCTACGCGTGGATCTGGGGCCACAAGGTCGGAATCCTGGCCAACAACGGCGTGCTCTTCAACGACAGTTCGTTGAAGGCCGCTCACTTCATGGAGCTCTGCAACCAGAACGGCACGCCCCTGGTCTTTCTGCAGAACATCACCGGCTTCATGGTCGGCAAGGACTACGAGGCCAAGGGGATCTGCAAGGACGGTGCGAAGATGATCATGGTGCAGACCGGCTCGGAGGTTCCGAAGTTCACCGTGATGTGCAACGGCTCCTTCGGCGCCGGGAACTACGGGATGTGCGGCCGCGCCTACGACGGGCGCTTCATCTTCAGCTGGCCCAACCACCAGATCGGCATCATGGGCGCCGAGCAGGCCGCCAATACGATGGCCGACGTGAAGATTCGTCAGCTCCAACGCGACGGGGCGAGCCTTACGCAAGAGGAGATCGAGGCGATTCGGGAGCCGCTCCTCGAGAGCTACGAGCGCGAGGCGTCGTCCTACTACGCGACCTCGCACTTGTGGGACGACGGCATCATCGACCCGGTCGACACGCGCAACTCGCTGGGGATCGCGATCAACGCCTCGCTCAACGCCCCGATCGGCGAGCCGCGCTACGGGGTGCTGCGTCTTTGAGCGGGGACGACGGAGCGGGCGACACCCCCCGCTACGGCTACACCGACGAGGAGCTCCTCACCCTCCCCACCGTCTACCGCGACGGGCTCTTCGCGGGCAAGGTGGCACTGGTGTCCGGAGCCGGGACCGGCCTCGGCAAGGCGACCGCGCTGCTCCTGGCGCGGCTCGGTGCCGTGGTCGCGATTTGCGGCCGGAAGGCCGAGAAGCTCGAGGCCACCGCAGCGCTGGTGTCCGCGGTGGGCTCCGAATCGCTCGCCCAGGCGACCAACATCCGCGACCCCGAGCAGGTGGACGCGCTCTTCGACGCGGCCCTGGACCGCTTCGGCCGTGTCGACTACGTGGTGAACAACGCCGGCGGCCAGTTCCCCCAGCCGAGTCTCGAGATTCCGCTCAAGGGCTGGAACGCCGTCATCGACACCAATCTGAACGGCACCTGGCACATGATGCAGCGCGCGGCGAGGGCCATGGCCGAGCAGCCCGAAGGCGGCGCCATCGTGAACATCGTCGTGCCCCAACGCGGCATGTTCCAGGTGGCCCACACGGTGGCGGCGCGCGCCGCGGTGGAGAGCCTCACCCGCAACCTCGCCGTCGAGTGGGCGCCCCACAAGATCCGGGTGAACGCGGTGCAACCGGGGCCGATCAGCACCGAGGGGATGAACGTCTACCCCCCCGAGGCGCAGGCGGCGATGCGCGCGAGCAACCCGCTCTTCGCCTTTGGCGACGTCCAGGACGTGGCCGAGGCCTGTGTCTACCTCCTGGCGCCGTCCGCGAAGTTCATCACCGGGGAGATCGTGATCGTCGACGGCGGGCTGCGGTTGTGGGGCGAGCTCTGGCTCGCCGGCAAGCCGGGATATTTCCGAAAGGGTCCACCGTGAGCGCGCTGCGTATCGCGAACATCTCGGGTTTCTACGGCGACCGTCTCGGCGCCGCCAACGAGATGCTCGAGGGCGGTGAGGTCGACTTCCTGACCGGCGACTATCTCGCCGAGCTCACGATGCTGATCCTCCACAAGGCCCGGGCCAAGAGGCCGGAGACCGGCTACGCGGTGACCTTCCTGCGCCAGATGGAGCAGATCCTGGGTCCCGCCCTCGACCGCGGCGTCAAGATCGTCGCCAACGCCGGCGGGTTGAACCCGGGCGGAATGGCCGAGGCGCTGCGCAAGCAGGCCGCCGAGCTCGGGCTCGCGGCCCGGGTCGCCCACATCCGCGGGGACGACCTGCTCGGCGAGCTCCCCGCACTCCAGCGGGCGGGCCACACGCTCACCCATCTCGACCGCGGGATTCCGCTCTCGGATCTCGACGCCGAGCCGGTGAGCGCCAACGTCTACCTGGGAGCCTGGGGGATCGTCGAGGCCCTCGAGGGCGGAGCCGATGTCGTCGTGTGTCCCCGGGTGACCGATGCCTCGGTCGTCGTGGGCCCCGCGGCCTGGCACTTCGGCTGGGCGCGCGACGACTGGGACGCCCTCGCGGGCGCCGTCGTCGCGGGGCACATCCTCGAGTGCGGTCCCCAGGCCACCGGGGGGAACTACGCCTTCTTCCAGGAGGTGCCGAGTCTTCGGAATCCCGGTTTTCCGATCGCCGAGATGGAGCGCGACGGAAGCTTCGTCGTGACCAAGCACGCCGGGAGCGACGGGCTGGTCTCGCGTGGCACGGTCACGGCCCAGCTGCTCTACGAGATCGCCGAGCCGGCTTATCGCAATCCCGACGTGGTCGCGCGTTTCGACACGATCGAGCTCGAGGATCTCGGTAGCGATCGGGTGCGGGTCTCCGGTGTGCGCGGCGAGCCGCGTCCCGACGATCTCAAGGTGTGCATCAACTACGTGGGCGGCTACCGCAACGCGATGACCTTCGTGCTGACGGGGCTCGACATCGAGGCGAAGGCCCGGCTCGCCCAGACGACCCTGCTCGCCAAGCTCGGGGGGGCCGGGACCTTCGACGAGATCGAGTGCCGCTTGGTGCGGAGCGACCGTCCCGATGCGGATGACAACGAAGAGGCCAGCGCCTTCCTGCGGGTCACCGTCAAGGATCGCGACCCTCGCAAGGTGGGTCGCGCCTTCTCCAACCAGGTCACCGAGATGCTCCTGGCGAGCTACCCGGGGATCTACACCACGACGCCTCCGGGCGGGGAGCGCGAGTTCGGGGTGTACTGGCCGACGACCGTCCCCGCGGAATGCGTCGACCACGTGGCGGTCGGCCACGACGGGACCGCGACGCCGATCCCGCACACCCCGTCGCCCGCCGAGCCGGTGCGCGTCGAGTCGCCCGCGCTGGACGACGGCCCGGTACCCGGTGGCGAGACGGTGCGCGCACCCCTGGGCACCGTCTTCGGTGCCCGCTCGGGGGACAAGGGCGGCAACGCCAACGTGGGGGTCTGGGCCCGCAGCGAGGCGGGCTACCGCTGGCTCGCCGCCACCCTCGATGTCGAGCGCTTTCGCCAGCTCGTCCCGGAGACCGCCGCACTGGAGATCCACCGCTACGAGCTGCCCAATCTGTGGGCGCTCAACTTCGTCGTCGTCGGGCTCCTCGGCGAAGGGGTTGCGAGTACGACCCGCTTCGACGCCCAGGCCAAGAGCCTCGGGGAGTTCCTGCGGGCGCAGCTGGTCGATCTCCCGACACTTTTGTTGGCGGACCAGCCAAAAGTGTGAGCGCAATGACGCGTTCTGGCGCCGAGATCGCTTCCCGGCAGCCGCTTCCCGCCCTAGGATCATGACTTCGCCCTCGGCCCCGATCCCCGAAGGAGACCTCGCGATGCCCTTGGACCCCGAAGTCGCCGCCGTCCTCAAGCAGATGGAAGAAGCGGGGGGGCCACCCCTCGCGGAGATCAGCCCCGACATGGCGCGGAGCGCCTTTGCGGGACTCGTCGCGCTCCAGGGTGAACCCGAGGCGGTGGCGGAGGTGCAGAACCTCGAGGTCGCCGGAGCGGCGGGGCCGATCCCGGTGCGGGTCTATCGTCCGGACGGGGCGCCGCGACCCGCCCCCGTTCTCTACTACATCCACGGCGGCGGCTGGGTGATCATGGATCTCGACAGCCACGACCCGCTCTGTCGCGCCTTCGCGAACGCGCTCGGTTGTGTCGTCGTCGCGGTCCACTACCGGCGCGCGCCCGAGGCCACCTTTCCGGCGGCCGTGGAAGATTCCTACGCCGTCCTCAAATGGATCGCCGCCGAGGCCGACGCCCTCGGGATCGATCCCGCGCGGATCGCGGTCGGTGGGGACAGCGCCGGAGGGAACCTCTCGGCCGCGATGACGCTGCTCACCCGGCAGCGCAGCGGCCCGACCCTCGTGGCCCAGGTGCTCCATTGCCCCGTCACCAACTACGGGCTCGACACCGAGAGCTACCGCCAGAACGCCGACGGGTTTTTCTTGACCCGCGAGCTGATGGAGTGGTTCTGGGGCCACTACCTGCAGTCCGAAGCGGACGGCGACAACCCCCTGGCATCGCCCCTCCGCGAGCCGGACCTCGCGGGGTTGCCGCCGGTGCTGGTACAGACCGCCGAGTTCGACCCGCTCCGCGACGAGGGTCGCGCGTACGCCGATCGTCTCCGGGAGGCCGGAGTCGATACCGCCTACACCTTGTATCCCGGCGTCGTCCACGACCCGTGGCTGATGTTCGGAGTGGTTCCGCGAGGCCGCGCCGCGCTCGACGAAGCGGCGTCGTTCCTCCAGAAGTACCTGTCCTAGCCGGCAGGCTGCGTGAGCCCAGGGGAGAGGGGGAAGCAGTGAGCGTTCGTCCGTTGATCGATCGCACCACCGACGCGGTGGTGCGCCAGTCGCGGGGCTTCCGCGAAGCCGCCGCGGCCCTGAACGGCGAGATCCTGGCCGCCGACTACGAAGGCGAAGTCGCGAGCGCCCCGCGCCGGGCCGACGCGGGGAA
>JANQRO010000014.1 GCA_028284525.1 Myxococcota bacterium
GCTTCTCGATCTCCTCGCGGCGGGGGACCCGGCCCAGGTCCGCGAGGAGATCGAGAAGCACCTGGCGCACCGCCGCTCCACCCAGCCGGTGGACCAGCCCTCCTGTGGCTCGGTCTTCAAGAACCCGCCCGGGGGCCACGCCGGCGCGTTGATCGAAGCCGCCGGACTGAAAGGACTCCGGGAGGGCGGGGCCCAGATCTCCACCCTCCACGCCAACTTCATCGTGACGACGCGCGATGCCCGCGCAGCCGACGTCCTCGCGTTGATCGAAGGGGCGCAGCAGGCGGTCCTGGCCCACGCCGGCGTCCTGCTCGAGCCGGAGGTGCGGATCGTGGGAGAGCCGGCATGAGCCGTGTGGCGCAGCGCAGAACGCGGCGACGCCGGGAGCGACCCGCGAACGGCGCCACGCGGCGACGCTGGGAGCGACCCGCGAACGGCGCCACACGGCGGGGTCGCGAAACGCGCCGCCGGACACGCCCGCCCGCGTCGCGCCGCAACCGCCGCAGCGCGCCGCGCCGGCCCATGGGTCCGACGGCGCGCCGGGTGCTGCTCGTGGCGCTGGCGATCCTCTCGGTGGCGGCCGGCGCCTCCGCCCGCGAACACACGAGCCGCGGTCTGGCGAGCTGGGCCCCCGGTTGGTTCCGCATCGCCCGGGCCGAGGTGCTGGGAGCCGAGTCGATTCCCGCCCAGGAACTGCGCGGCGTGCTCGAGCCCGCCCTGGGCCGCGGCCCCGCCGAGATCGACCCCGCGCGGATCGAAGCCCAGCTCCGCCGCCATCCGCGGGTGGCGCACGCCCGGGTCTCGGACGCGCTTCCGGGGCGCCTGCTCGTCCAGGTCGTCGTCCGGCGTCCGATGGCGCGCGTCGCAGATCCGGGCGGCGCGGGCGAGTGGTGGGTCGACTCCACGGGCACCCCCTTCGCACCGAGCGCGGAGGAGGGGTCGGGTGCGCGCTCCCTCCCGCTCCTCGTCGCCCCGGGCGCGGTGGCCCTGGGCGTCCGCAGCGCCGAGCTCGCGAGCGCCGTCGGCTCGATCCTCCAGCTCCGCGCGGCGGGGCTCGCCGTCGCCGAGTGGCAGCTCGTGGGCGACGGAGCCGGCGACCCGACACCGCGGGTGCGACTGCGGGGCGCGATTCCGCCGATCCTTCTTGGCGACGGTGATCGAGGCGTCCAGCTTCCGGCCCTGATCCGGGCCCTGGCCGTCTCTCCGCTTCGCGACGCGGGGGCGATCGACCTGCGCTTCCGCGACCAAGTGATTTTGTGGCCCGACGCACCGGGTGTCGGTGGGTCGGGCAAGCGAGCGCCACCGGAGGGTTGAGCTCGCGCGAACCGCCGTCGCGTAGCTGCGGCGGCTGCCTGGGGGGGTAGGCAATGGCGCGCAAGGATGATCTGATCGTCGGTCTCGACATCGGCACCACCAAGATCTGTGCGGTGGTCGCCGAACGCACCGAAACCGGTGTGGATGTGGTGGGAATCGGAACCCACCCCTCCCGCGGCCTGCGCAAGGGCGTGGTGGTGGACATCGAGGCGACCGTCGAGTCGATCAAGCACGCCGTCGAAGAGGCGGAGCTGATGGGCGACTGCGAGATCTCCTCGGTCTACGCGGGGATCGCCGGCGGCCACATCCGCGGCATGAACTCCCACGGGATCGTGGCCGTGAAGGACCGCGAGGTCTCCGAGAGCGACGTCCGACGGGTGATCGACGCGGCCAAGGCCGTGGCGATCCCGATGGACCGCGAGGTGATCCACGTGATCCCCCAGGAGTTCATCATCGACGACCAGGACGGGATCCGGGAGCCCCTGGGCATGAGCGGGGTCCGTCTCGAGACCAAGATCCACATCGTCACCGCGGCCGTCACCAGCGCCCAGAACATCGTGAAGTGCGCCAACAAGGCCGGCCTCAACGTCGTCGACATCGTCCTGGAGCCCCTGGCCTCCGCCGAAGCGGTCCTGGCCCGGGACGAGCGCGATCTCGGTGTGTGTCTGATCGATATCGGGGGCGGCACCACCGATGTCGCGGTCTTCAACGAGGGCTCGATCGCCCACACCTCGGTGCTCGCCCTGGGCGGCAACCACATCACCAACGACCTGGCGGTGGGGTTGCGCACGCCCTTCGACGAGGCCGAGCGCATCAAGAAGAAGTTCGGCGTGGCGAGCGCCCGGCTGCTCGGGAGCGACGACATCCTCTCGGTGCCGAGCGTCGGCGGGCGGCGGCCACGCGAGGTGTCGCGCAAGCTGATCTGCGACGTCATCGAGCCGCGGGTGGACGAGATCCTCTCCCTGGCGCGACAGGAACTCGTCAAATCGAGCATGGACGAGAGGATCCCCTCCGGCGTGGTGCTCTCGGGCGGCTGCTCGGCCCTGTCCGGGATCGCAGACCTGGCAGAGGAGATCTTCGAAGGGCCGGTGCGTCTGGGCTCGCCGAGCCAGGTGGGCGGACTCCAGGACGTCGTGCGCGATCCGATGTACGCCACCGGCGTCGGCCTCGTGCTCTACGGGGCGGCGCGGACGCGCTCGCGCACGCATAGCCGCTTCCGGATCCGCGACGACTCCATCTTCCGCCGGGTGAAGCAGCGTATGCGCGAGTGGTTCTACGGCGATCTCGATTGACGCGCACTGCGCGCGCCGTTTTGTCCATACGTCGACTCGCTTTGAGCGTCGCGCGTCGAGCGAATCGCAAAAATAGACTGTAGACTGCCCGCACATTTCGAATGCAGCGCCTAAGCGAACGGGGGGTGAGCCATGGCGCCCGAGCACCGCGATCCGCGATCGACGGAATTCCGTCTCGATTCCGAAACCGAAAACACCGGCAAGCGTGGCCGCAAACGCGCCATCGAGGTCGACGCGCCCGAGGCGTCCGCCGAGAGCGACGTGCAGGTGGAGGTGAGCGACAGCCTCGAGTTCGAGAGCCAGACGCTCCTCGAGTTCGAGAACGAGGCCCGGCTGCAGGCCGTGATCAAGGTGGTCGGCGTGGGCGGGGGCGGCGGCAACGCCCTCAACACGATGATCACCTCCGGGCTCTCGGGGGTCGAGTTCGTCGCGGCCAACACCGACGCCCAGGCCCTGCACCACAGCCTGGCGCCGGTGCGGGTCCAGCTCGGCACCGATGTCACCCGGGGTCTCGGCTGCGGCGCCAACCCGGAGAAGGGGCGCCAATCGGCCCTCGAGGTCCGCGATCGGCTGCGGGAGCTGTTGATCGGGGCCGACATGGTCTTCGTGACCGCGGGGCTGGGCGGCGGCACCGGGACCGGCGCCGCGCCGATCATCGCCGAGGTGGCGCGCGAGGTGGGCGCCCTCACGGTCGCGGTGGTGACCAAGCCCTTCAACTTCGAGGGTCGGGTTCGGCAGCGCCACGCCGAAGCCGGGATGGACGAGCTCCATCGGGTCGTCGACACCCTGATCACCATCCCGAACCAGCGGCTGCTGGCCCTGGCCGGCCGCAACACCGCGATGAAGGACGCCTTTGGCCTGGCCGACGAGGTCCTGAACGGCGCCGTGAAGGGCATCTCCGACCTCATCACGGTCCACGGGCTGATCAACCTCGACTTCGCCGACGTCCGCACGATCATGAACGAGATGGGCATGGCGCTCATGGGCACCGGCATCGGCAAGGGCGACAACCGCGCCGTCGAGGCCTCGCGGGCCGCGATCTCGAGCCCGCTCCTCGAGGACCTCTCGATCGAGGGCGCCCGGGGCGTGCTGATCAACATCACCGGCGGATCCGACATGACCCTCTACGAGGTCAACGAGGCCGCCAGCCTGGTCCAGGAAGCGGCCCACGAGGACTCGAACATCATCTTCGGGGCCGTGATCGACGAGAGCATGGACGAAGACGAAGTGCGGGTGACGGTGATCGCCACCGGCCTCGAGGACGAGCGTCTGGGCCGGCGCCCGGAGCAGGAGGACGGCTTCACCGACCTGGCGAACGTGACCCCGCTGCGGCGAGATCCCGAGCCGCCGGGCGATCGCGCCCCCGCCGCGCACACCCAGTACGCGCCCCTCGGCGAGGCACCGCCCCAGGCTCCGGCTCCGGCGGTGCCCAGCGCCCCGGGCGTGCCCGCGGCCCACCTCTCGGACGACTTCGTCTCGCCCTTCGAGGACGAGCTCGACGTCCCGACCTTCCTGCGCCGTAAGTCCGACGACGAGGAAGACCGAGACACCCCGGCCTTCCTGCGCCGCTCAGCCGACTGATCCCGGCGTCCGGCCGTCGCGACCCCGTCGCGACGGCCGCGCGCCCGTCGATTCCGCCCCAGAACCCTCAAGAAATCGCCCTTCGACGAC
>JANQRO010000023.1 GCA_028284525.1 Myxococcota bacterium
GCGGGGTGCCCCCTCCCGGCCTTTCACCGATCGCGGTGACCCCCCGCGACGGCGGGGGTGACGCGGGGGACCCGGAGCGGCCCAGAAGCGGAGCGGGGCGGGGATCCGGGGATGTGCGGAGTGGCTGACCCCTAGGGCGCGACCAGCCCCTCGCGGATCGCGAAGCGCACGAGCCCCGAGACTTTGTGGATCCCGAGCTTCTCCATCAAGTTCGCGCGGTGGGCCTCCACCGTCTTGAGGGAGACCCCGAGCATCCGGGCGATCTCCTTGCTCGAGAGCCCCTCGGCGATGTTCTGCAGCACCTCGCGTTCGCGATCGGTGAGCATCTCGGCCGGCTCGTCCCCGCGGCCGGGCTTCGCCAGGACATCGAGCACCTGCTGGGTGATCGACGGCGAGAGGTAGCACTGTCCCTCCCGCACGGCGCGGATCGCCGAGACCACCTCGGCGGCGCCGAGGTCTTTCAAGAGGTAGCCCGACGCGCCGGCGCGCAGCACCTGCTCGACGTAGGTGCGGGCCTTGTGCATCGAGAGGATCAACACCTTGGTCTCGAGGCCGGCCTTCTTGATCCGCCGGGTCGCGTCGACGCCGGAGAGGTGGGGCATCCAGATGTCCATCAGGATGACGTCGGGACGCAGCTTCTCACAGAGCTCTGCGGCGGCGTAGCCGTCGGCGGCCTCCCCGAGCACGGTGAAGTCGTCCTGGGCCTCGAGTAGCTGCCGCAAGCCCTGGCGCACGATCTGATGATCGTCGGCCAGCAGGATCGTCGTGTTCATCGCAGGCTCCCCACTGCTCGCCGCAATCGCGGCGGTCGCACGGTACAGGGAGACTACGAGGGGACGATGCACCCCCGATACTGGGACTTTCTTGGATTCGCCTGGGGAAAAGACCTAGTCGAGCCCGACCCGCTCCTCGCCTTGCCGGCCGCGATTCTGCGAAGGACCGGTCCCGCGTCGGTGGCGGAGCGACGGACGCTTGCGGTAGGACCGGACGCCACCCCGAGGGATCCGGGTCCCGGTTGGCGCCGCGGCCGTGACCTCAGCTCGCCGGCGCCCTCGGCACCGGCTCGGTGGCGCCGCCGGTGTCTTCATCGTCGTCGCCGTCGCCGATCGAGCGCACCACGCGCTGGGTGCGGGCGATGGCGGCGCGCTGCACGCGGAGCTCCTCGGTCTGCGCCGCGAGCTGACGCTCCATGTTCTCCCGAGCCTGGGAGAGCTGACTCAACGCCGTCTCGAGCTGGGCCACCCGCGACTCGAGGGTGCCGTCGGCGGGCGCCCCGGCAGACGCCGGAGGCGCTTCGCTCCGCGGCGGCGGCGGCGGCGCCGAGGGTGCCGAGCGGGTCGTCGGCACCGGCTCGGTGGCCGTACTGTCGTCGGGCCCCCCAAAGAGCTCGTCGCTTTCGCCCCCGAGGTGATCGGCGGCCATCACCGGCGAGAGCGCATCGTCGGAGGCGCGCCCGCGGCGGATCACGACGAAGAGGAGCAGGGCAACCACCCCCGCGACCCCCGCGAGGACGAGCTTGTTGATTCCCGCGACGAAGCCCTGCACGGTACCGAGCAGTCCACCGCCCGAGCCGGTCGGCTCTGCGGCGGCCGCGGCGCGTCGCTGGGACGGCAGCGGCGGC
>JANQRO010000294.1 GCA_028284525.1 Myxococcota bacterium
TCGCCGCGCTGCGGGGCCGTGCCGTGATCCTCAACGTGTGGGCCACGTGGTGTGCGCCCTGCCGGGAAGAGATGCCCGCGCTGGCCGCCCTGCACGCCCGCTACGCGGCGGAGGGCCTCGCGGTGGTCGGCCTCAGCATCGACGAAGGGGCGGCCCTCGCCGAGGTGCGCGCCTTCGTCGCGGAGTTCGAGATCCCCTTCGACATCTGGATGGATCCGGAGGCGCGGCTATCGCCCGTCCTCGGTGTCCGATCCCTCCCGGCCACCTTCGTCCTCGACCGCGAGGGCCGGGTGCTCTTTCGCCGGGACCGGCCGATCACGGCGGACGACCCGGAGCTCACCCGGGCGCTCCTGCGGGCGCTCGGTTGAGCGCCGCGGCCCCGCCGAAGCGCGGCCCCAGGGCGAGACGTCGCAGCCACTTCCCACATCCGGGTGCAAAGAGCTCGTGACGGGGCTCTCGGCGAAGCTGAGCGCGAACCCGGCGTTCGGCGGCGTCCATCTCGGACCGAAAGGCGGCGTAGCCGCCATCGCCGCGCCGCATCTGCAGGTAGGCCTCCCGCACCGAGCGGGCTGCCTCGGAGGCGGCCTCGGCGAAGACCCGGGCCTCCTCGCCCTCCAGCCCGAGGTAGGCCGCGCTCAGCTCGATCACCTTGTAGCGGTACTCCCCGACGTCGATCGTCCCCTTCCGGCGCAGGCCTTCGAGGTCGCGGATGCCGCTCCACAGGTACTCGTGCTCGCGCACGTCCTTCATGCTGAGACCCGGGATACCGGGCTCCGGGTGCCAGGAGGAGGCCTCCTCCGCGGGCCCCGTCCGGAGGACGGCGAGGGCGGTCACGGTGCCGATCGTCGCCGCCGCCAGCGCCGACCCGAGACGTCTGCGGCCAGACACGGCTAGGTCCCCGTCTCGAGGGCCCCGGTGTGCCCTGACGCGGCGGTCGAGGCCTCCCCGGCCTGGACGAGCCACCGGAGGAGCGAGGCGATCTGGTTGGGCGCCGCCAGCGATGCCGTGTCTCCCCACCACCCCTTGGGCTCGTTGCCGAGCTTCACGATGCCGAGATGGCTGGAGAGGTCGGCGTCGAGGTACGGGTCGCTGAAGGTGAAGCCGAGCTGACGGCGCAACAACTCGATGTCCTCGGGCTTTCCGGTCAGGAAGACGAACCCGGGGCGCACCCGGAAGCGCCGCGCGTAGCGCGCCAGCACCTCCGGCGAGTCGCGTTCGGGCTCGAGGGTGATCGAGTAGAACCAGACGTCCTCTCCGGTGTGCTCCGCCAGCAGATCTTGAACCTTCACGAGGTTCGTGGTGACGCCCGGTCAGCGCTCGGTGCAGGTCGCGTACATGAAGTTGATCGCGACGATCTTGCCCTTGATGAGGTCGTCGTAGAAGCGGACCGTCTTGCCCTCGTGGGTCACGAGGGGGACGTTCGCAAAGTGCGTGCGAGCCGCCGCGAGCGGCGCCCCACGGGCCCCCGCTCCCGCCGGCGGGTTCGTCTCGCGCTGCGTCGGGTCCTCGACGCACGCGCTGCCCGCGAGACCCGCGAGGCAGAGCGCACCCACCCAGGCCACCCACACCCGCATCCCGGCTAGGGCCTCGGATTGCAGTCCGCGTCCTCCGGATCCTCCACGACGTTCCAGAGCAGCATCATCGCGTGATCCTCGTGCACGGTGTTGTGGCAGTGGATCGGGTACATGTTGCGCCAGGTCCGGTGCCGCATCGTCAGCACCACCTCATCCCCGGGTCGCAACAGCGTCACGTCCTTGCGCATCCGCTCGGTTCGGGGCGGCGGCGCGCCGTCGCGCGACTCGATCTGGTGCTCTTCGAGGTGGATGTGGATCGGGTGCTCCCAGTCACGCCCCGCGTTGCGGAGGACCCAGCGCTCCGCAGTGCCCTGGGCGACGTTGAAGCGGGGCACGAAGTCGAAGCGCCGGCCGTTCACCGTCCAGTCGCTGTTCTCGTTGTCGAACTCGAAGACCCGCTCGCACACGATCTCGCTCTCGGGAATCGTGGGTTTCTCGCGCATCCGGCGGGGCACCCGGCTGCGATCCCGTGTGCGTCGATCCGCCACGCGGAACTGCATGACCTTCATCGCCTCGTCGACGGGAAGCACCACGCCGGTGCGCCCCTTGCCGCTGGTCTGGTCCGCGACGTTCACGAGCTCGACCCGCGAGCCGGGCGGCACCTTGCGGAAATCGACGACCACGTCGAAGCGCTCTGCCGGGCTGATCACGACGTTGCGCGCACGGACGGGTCGGCGCAGCAGATTCCCGTCGTTGCCGACGATCTGGAAACGCAACCGCCTGCGCCGACGGCGCCGGTCGTCGTCATCGTCGTCGCCGCCGCCCCGACCGACGCGGCCCTCGGGGACGAACGCGAAGTCGTAGATCCGCGACGGTCCGGCGTTCAGCATACGCAACCGATACTTCCGACGTTCCACCTCGAAGTAGGGGGTCACGGCGCCGTTCACCGTCATGTGCTCGCCGAGGAACCCGTCGAAGTTGAATTTGTCGAAGATCAGCTTGTGGGTGAAGGGGTCGAACTGCTTGTCGGCGAAGGTGAGCGGGACGTCGTACTCGCCGCTGGGGAGCCGGAAGGCCCCTTTGCTGCGGTCCCGCTCGTCGTTCGAATCCCGCGCGTCGTAGAGCAGGTGTTGTCCGACCAGCCCCTTGTAGGTGTTCTGCGCCGTGAAGTCCGCCCGGTGATCGTGGTACCAGAGGTGCCCCAGCGCCTCCCGCGGGTCGCCGCCCGCCGTGGCCATGGCGTAGTGGTGATCCGTGTAGTGCCCCGAGTCGTAGAAGAAGATCGGATCGCCGTCGCTCTCCGGAGCCGTGTGGAAGTTGTGGAGGTGCGTCGAGATCTGCGGGATGCCGAATTCGTCGTTCGCCGGCGACTCCCACTCGGGTCCCGGTGGCAGCTCGTTGTGGATCCGCACCACGATGGGATCGCCGTAGTAGGAGCGGAAGGTCGGCCCCGGCGAGTACCCGTTGTAGCCCCAGAGTGTCGAGGTCGTCATCAGATCCGGGTGGAAGAGATGCTGGAAGGGCGCGACCACCATCTCGTAGAACTTGGTGGGGGGGAACTCGTCGTAGCGCTGGATCTGTGTCGGGTTGGGATCGACGATCCCCGATTGCGCGAGCACGTCGGACACCCGCGACCGCACCCTGGGATCGGTGGCGTTGTTGGTCGGGTCGACCGGCGGCACCAGCGCGGGCACCCGCGCCACGTCGTCCGCGTCGGGCGGAATCGGCAGCGGCTGGACAAAGGGCTCGAGCTCGAGGGATTCGGCGTTGCAGAGATCGCCGTCTTCCTTCAGACAGATGAAATCGGCGAGGATGTCCTCGTCAACGGTGGCAACGGCCAGGGAATCTTCCGGGATGGACCCCGCACGGGGGTCGACGGTCAGCGGTCAGACGATCCAGGGTGGGCCGTCCACGGGGTTGGTAGGCGACGCCGGGCCGAACTCGTTCTCGCTACGGCGCTGGGTGAGCGTGACGCACTGCTTGCCGCCGGGGGTCGCGACGCCCCCGGGCACGGTGGGATCGCCGGGCGGGGTCGAGGCCAGGGCCTTCACCTCGGCGGTGCGCTTGAGCAGCGGGGTACCGTCCTCGTCGACCCCGTTGCGCGCCTCGATGTCGTCCATCAGGGCCTGACACTCGGGATCGGCGACGTCCGGACCGTCGTAGTTCACAAAGGTGATACGCCAGAGTGCCAGCGGGTTGTTGCCCAGGTAGCCCAGGCCGGTATCGAAGATGTTGTCCTGACGCCGGAAGCAGGGCGCCGGGTTGAGCTGGGCGAAGGGGTAGCCCGCGGGCCACGCCTCGTCGTAGTCGGGGTCGTCCTTCCCGGGGCAGATGAAGGGATTCCCGGGGCTCGCCCCGTCGGGCGCCACGCCGACGACGCGGCGTTCGGGCTCCCGCTGACGGGGGAAGATGTAGACGATCGAGCGATCCGCGAGCTCGCGGGTCTCGTCGTCGAGGAACGCGGACTCGAAGAAGAAGGCCGGCGGGTCGGGGTAGAAGAGCTTCTCCCCGGCGGCGTTGAAGCCCATATTGAAGACGGTCTGGCGAGCGCCGGACCCCGTCCCCGCCACGTTGGCGAAGCGGGGGTCGGTGGTGTCGTATTCGGCCCAGGGCCCCACGCCCGGCAATGCGAAGCCGGCGTTGCCCGGCGGGCCCTGCGGCACTTCCGCCGCCTGCCGGCGGATCTCGACCGGGTCGAGGCCGTGCTTCAGGTAGTACTCGTCGGAGAACTGGAGCGAGGGCCCGACCCCGATCGCGGTCCCACCCTGGTGGAAGTCCGCTTCCCCGGGTGCGAAGGGCGGAACCTGCACCCCCTCCTGGTTCTGGGCCTGCGCCGTGCCGAGCGACACCGCGAGCAGGGCGCACGCGGCGACGCCGGCCCGCCTCCGATCGATCGAGTTCCACAGCCGTGCGGCAGCTCTCAACGCCGAGTCCTCCGTCTCGATGCGGGTCTCGCCCGCAGGGCGAGGCGAGATGCCCTCCCGACCGACTGCCGGGCGGTGTCGGTACGGAAGAGAATCGCTAGGGGGGTGGACAGGGAGTGGCGTACCGCGCGCGACGGGGCGTCGTGCGGAGCGCAGGGCGAGGGCCTCTGCAAGATATGGGTATTTTCCCACACTCTACCAGTCTCCCTGAAGCGACGGCAGAATATGCGGAATGGGTCCAAATTGCTACGAAGCGGGGCGAGTTCCTGTCTCGATCCGCCTTTTCCCCGCATCTCGGGGTGTTTCTGGGCGGTATGTGTATAGACAGGGACTCGATCTTCGAGCACTCCATGCTCGAGGCTTGCATGCCCGCGAGCAAGCAGATCGAAGGGAAACCCCCTCATCGATCCGGCGAAACTGCTGGGCTCGGCAGTCGGCCGGGCGATGCCGCCGGGTGGTGCTTCCCAACGGGCCGGGTGGCTAGCGGCTGTCGTACACCTCCTTGGCGGTGATCGCCGCGTTGACCGCCGTGGGCCATCCCGCGTAGAAGGCCATCTGCGTGATGATCTCGGCGATCTCGTCCTTGGTGACCCCGTTGTCCAGGGCCCGAGCGATGTGACCTCGAAGCTGGTCGGTCCGGTACAGGGCGGTCAGGACGGCGACGATGATCAGGCTCCGATCGCGCTTGCTCAGACCCGGTCGTTCCCAGATGTCGCCGAAGACGACCTCGGTGGTCAGCTCGGCGAGGCGGGGGGCGACCTGCTCCATGGCTTCGCGGACGTCGGGGCGCGGGCTGTTGCTTTCGGGCATGGGTCCTCCAATCGATCGATGAACGCGCGGGTGTGGTCGCGGGACTCTACTCGAGGGAGACGATCACACGCTTCGCAATGTCCCGCGGCGGACCGCGACGTCTGGAAGCCGATCGCGTTCGACGTCGTCACACCGTCGGGCACCAGAAGCCTTGGCTACCGACCCCTGTCGGAAGACACGTGAAAGCGACCCCGTCGCTGCGGGGTACGGGCGAGACGGGTCCGCGGGCGCTCGGGCCGCCAGCTCGCGGCAGCCCAGCCGGTCGGGGCGTTCACAGGGAACGAAGGGATTGAACTTTGGCCGCGTACCGCCCTGCCGAATCGGTATCCTCGGCTCGGCGTCTAGGAGACCCACGTGACGAGCCAACTCGAAAAAGCCCATGCCTTGAAGGCCCTCCACGAGGGCCCGGACACCTTCCTCATCCCGGGCCCTTGGGACGTCGCGTCGGCGCGGGTGTTCGAGGCCTTCGGATTCCCGGCCCTGGCCACCACCAGCGGCGGCTTCGCCTATTCGCTGGGAAAGCTCGACGGCGAGGTCACTCTGGACGAAAAGGTCGCGCACTGTCGCGCCCTCTCCGAGGCGACCCGGATTCCGATCAGCGCAGACCTCGAGAACGGCTACGGTCACGAGCCCGACCAGGTCGCCGAGACGATCCGGCAGATCGCCGGCGCGGGCGTGGTCGGCGGGTCGATCGAAGACTACAGCGGCGAGGAGATCTACGACTTCGACCTGGCGGTGGAGCGGGTGGCGGCAGGCGTCGCCGCGGCGCGTTCGCTGGACTTTCCCTTTGCCCTCATCGCCCGCTGCGAGAACCTCCTCCGCGGTCGGGACGACATGGACGACACGATCCGTCGGCTGCAAGCGTTCGAGGCCGCGGGAGCGGACGTCCTGTTTGCCCCCGGTCTCCGGAGCCTCGACGAGGTCCGCGCAGTGGGCGCCGAAGTGACCAAGCCGCTCAGCGTCCTCGCCGTGATGATTCCGGGCGCGACCCTCGCGGAGCTCGCGGACGCCGGCGCCAGGCGGGTGAGCATCGGCGGCGCGTTGGCGCAGGTCGCCTACGGGGTCCTGGTCGAGGGCGCCCGCGAGATGCAGGAGAACGGAAGCTTCGGCTGGCTCGCGAAGTTCTCGCGCGACAACAACATCGAGCCCTGGCTCCGCCCGAAGGAATGAGCGGAGACCCGCTCGAGCGGGCCTAGAAGAAGAAGCCGATCCCCCCGCCCAGCATCGTCGTCTCGTCGAGCAGGATGGTGCGCTTCGAGATCTCCCAGCCCAGCGGGTGGTCCGCGCGTCGCAGCTCGTCCCGCCGCTCGCCGCTGTAGAGATCCTTCACGTTCCCGTGTCGCAGCCGGGTGACGATGAAATACGAGCTCACCCGGTAGCAATCGACCGACGCCGTCGCCTCGACGTAGACGTTGGTGATGTGGTGTCGGAGCATCGAGTGGGGTCGTTCGATGTGATCGCGCCCGGTCCGCAGCTTGGCGACGCGGATCTTCATCCGCTCCTTGTCCTCGTCGAAGTTCGCGCCCCCGAAGCCCGCGTCGAACCCCTCGCGGAGCTGCTCCTCGTGGACGTGCGCGCGGACGGGCATGTAGTAGTGCAGGTCCTCCGCCAGCACATCGAGCCACTCCTCGAAGCGACGCTGGTCGAGGAGCCGCGCCTCGGCCCGGAGAAAGCTCTCGATCTCCCAGTGGAGCTCGGGGGGGAGGGGACGGTTCGCGGGGTTTCCCGTGTTCGCCGCGGCGCTCATCGTGTCGCTCCCGGCTGGTCGTCGTCGCTCAGGAGCTCGGCCCAGCGCCGGTAGAATCCGCGTAGCGCCTGCTCCGAATACACGAAGGAGATGTCGCCGGGGCCTTCGAACTCCCCCGGGTCCACCGGGTCTCCCATCTGCATATTGAGTCGGGTCCGGGACGCGATGTAGCCCCGCACGCCCGACTGCGCGGCGGCGGTGTTCTCGGTGTCGTCCTGCTCGAGACACCCCGTCGCCGAGAAGACCCGCGACATCGCCGTCTGCCAACTCTGTTTGACGTCGTCGGGCCAGTCCTTGTCGACGAAGACGAAGTTCCACACCTCGGTCTCGTGGGGCCCGCGCGGCTGCCACAACCGCATGTAGCCCTGTCCTTTGTTGAAGGTGAGGTTCGGGAAGATGTTGGTGTGCAGCACCGTCATCTTGTTCGCCCGCGTGTCGCCGAGCCGTTGGCGGGTGTTCTCGAGGGCCGTGCTCGACAGGTACTCGAGCGTCCGGGGCAGGTGGACCTGGAGTCCCGCCGAGATGCCGATCTCATCCGGAAAGGTCATCCAGCCGGCGCCGTGGCCGAGCCGCGGCGAGGAATACTGGAGACCGTACTCCGGGTCGCCCACCGGAATCAGCCGGTCGATCTTGGCGTTCGGAGCGAAGACCGCCGTGTACGAGACGTGCGACACCTGCGCGTGGTAGAAGTCGCTCGCGTGCTGCTCGGCGCCCCACTTCCAGTTGCCGCGCAGCTTCCACTTCTGGAGACCGATGATCTCGACGCCGCCCTCCGAGCGGTCGAGAATCGCGTCGAGGTACCAGGTCGACTCGCCCAGGTAGTCGAGCAGCGGCACCGCGTTGTCGTCCCAGGTGGCGAAGATCAGTCCCCGGTAGCATTCGACCTTCGCCACCGACACCAGCCCCCAGTCCCCGCGGTCGAAGTCGCTCCGCGGCTGGTCTTTGTGCGGCATCCCGGTGAGACGC
>JANQRO010000048.1 GCA_028284525.1 Myxococcota bacterium
CGCGAGTGGAGACCCCCCACCTTGCTGCGAGCCGCTCTCACCGCCGCCCTCGCCCTCGCCGCGGTGGGTGCGTCCGCCCAGGGAAGCGACCCCAAGGCGGAGGTGCGGGCGATCCGCGTCACCGAGGCGCCCGTGATCGATGGGGTCGTCGACGAAGCGGTGTGGCAGCAGGCGGGGGTCGCGACCGATTTCACCCAGGTCGTCCCGGTGGAGGGTGCCGAGCCCAGCGAGCGCACCGAGTTCTACTTCCTCTACGACGACCGCAACCTCTACGTCGGCTTTCGCTGTTACGACCGCACGCCGGACGCCATCATCGCTCGCACCCGGTTGCGCGACGAGACCCACGATTCCGACGACCGTATCGCGGTGATGATCGACCCCTACCTCGACAACCGGAACGGCTTCATGTTCGTGCTCAACCCCAACGGGGCGCGCCGGGACATGCTGGTGGAGAACAGCCGGCGGGTGCGGGTCGACTGGAACGGCATCTGGTACGCCAAGGCCCAGATCGACGCCGAGGGGTGGAGCGGGGAGATGCGCATCCCCTTCCAGACCCTCAACTACAAACCCGAGGCCGAGAGCTGGGGGCTCAACATCTTTCGCAACGTCCGACGCCACAACGAGCAGATCCGCTGGACCAACGCGTTCGTGAGCCGCTCCTTTCTCGACCTCGCGAACGCCGGGTTGCTCCACGGTCTCGACGGGATCAACCAAGGCCTGGGGCTCGACGTCGTGCCCTCGCTCTCGATCGCCCAGAACCACCGGGAGCCCTCGCGCGACTACACGAACGTAAGTCCGAGCCTCGACGTGTTCTACAAGTTCACGCCGACCATCACCGGTGTCGTCACGGCGAACACCAACTTCGACGAGACCGAGCTCGACAACTTCCGCCTGAACCTCACCCGCTTCGACCTCTTTTTTCCCGAGAACCGCGCGTTCTTTCTCCAGGATGCGAGTCTCTACGAGGATTTCGCCGGCCTGCGCGAGAACGGGCGCCCCTTCTTCTCGCGCCGGATCGGCTTCACCGAGGACGACCGGGGCCCGATCCGCGAGCTCATCCCGATCCGCGGCGGCGCCAAGCTGGTCGGTCGCACCGGGCGTTGGAACATCGGCCTGATGAACGTCCAGACCGGTGGACGCGGAACCCTCGACGGGAAGAACCTCGCGGTGAGCCGGGTCTCCTACAACGTCGGGCGCGAATCGCTCGCGGGGATGGTCGCGACCCGCGGCGACCCCGAGACCAACGGCGACAACTTTCTCTGGGGGCTGGACTATCGCTACCGCAACAGCCGGCTCTTCGAGACCCGGGTGCTGAACGGGGATTTCTGGTTCCAGCGCTCGAGCTCCTCGGGGCTCTCGGGGAACAAGGGCTCCGCCGCCGCCTTTGGCTTTCGCTTCGAGTACCCGAACGACCGCTGGAACTGGCGGGTGGGCGCCCAGGAGCTCGGCAAGAACTTCTACCCCGGTCTGGGCTTTCTGAACCGCGAGGGCATCCGTCGCTACGACGGCCTGTTGCGCTTCCGTCAGCGACCCAAGGACCGCTGGATCCGCACCGTCGACAACGAAGTCGAGGGATTCGTCGTGACCGGGACGAACAACGAGCTCCAATCGGCGGACCTCCGCACCCGCTGGGTGCGTCTCGAGAGCGAGCAGGGAGATCGGCTGTGGCTGGGCAGCCGCCACGTCGTGGAAGATCTCGACGAACCCTTCGAGATCGTCCCCGGCAACTTCATCGCCGAGGACCGCTACGACTGGCACCGGGTCGGCGTGAGTCTCGAGACCGCGACCTCCCGCGTGCTGTCGTTTCGCGGGAGCGTGGGCCACGGCGAGTTCTACGACGGCCACCTGACCCAGGCGCGTGGGACGATCACCTGGCGTCCCACCCCGCTCTTCATCGGCGAGGTGTTCTACCAGCAGGCGTCGGCCGATCTCCCGGACGACAACAACTTCACCCAGCGACTGGTGCGGGTGCGGTCGGTGCTCGCCTTCAACCCGGACCTCTCCTGGGAGTCGGTGGCGCAGTACGATGCCATCGAGGACGACCTCGGGTTCCAGAGTCGCCTGCGCTGGATCATCGAGCCCGGCCGCGAGCTCTTCCTGGTCTGGAACCAGGAGTTCACCGCCAACAGCGACACGATCAACAGCCATTCCGCCCAGGGAGTGATCAAGCTCAGATGGACGATGCGCTTCTAGGCGTCGAGGCCACCCCGTGAGCCCCGACGCCCTGTGGATTCGCGAAGAGGAGGTGTGCGCGCTCCTCACCCTGCGCGAGGCGATCGACGCGCTCGAGGCCGGGCTCCGTCTCGAGGCGAGCGGCGGCGCGCGCAACATGGGCAAGACCCTGGCGACCTTTGGCGACGGCGGGACGCTCCACGCGATTGGGGCGGTCTTCGAAGGCCGGGGGCTGGTGGGTACCAAGACCTGGGCGCACACCCCGGGCGGGGCCACGCCGCTCCTGGTGCTGTGGGACGCCGAGACCGGTGCCCTGCGCGCCGTGGTCGAGGCCTTCGCGCTGGGACAGCTCCGCACGGCATCGGTGTCCGGCGTGGCGACCCGCTGGATGGCCCGCGAGGACGCCGCGGTGATGGCGGTGGTGGGGACTGGCAAACAGGCCCTGCCCCAGGTGGCGGCGGTCCACGCCGTCCGGCCCTTGCGCGAGCTCCGGGTGGCCGGGCGCGACCGGGAGCGACGCGCCCGTTTCGTCGAGCGGCTGCGCGCCCAGGGGTTCCCCTTCGCCGTGCGCGTCACCGACGACGTCGCCGAAGGGACCCGAGACGCCGACGTCGTGACGGCGGTCACCCGCGCCGAGCGCCCCTTCCTCCACGCCGCGATGCTCCGCCCGGGCACCCATGTGAACGCGGTGGGGGCCATCGCGCTAGCGCGAGAGGAGTTCGCGCAGGACCTCTTCCCGCGCTGTGCCCTCCTCGCCGCGGATCATCCCGAGACGGTGCGGGCGCTCTCCCGGGAGTTCCGCACCTGGGCGGAGACCGGGGGCGATTGGGCGGCGCTCCGTCCGCTCTCCGAGCGGGTGGCGGCGGGTCGAGGGCGCGACCCGGCAGCAGACCTTACCCTCTTCAAGGCCATGGGAATGGGCATCTCGGACCTGGCCGTCGGGTCCGAGATCCTGCACCGGGCGGCGACGCGGGGCCTGGGACGGCCGCTGCCCCAGCCGATACGCGCCGCGCCGACCCTCCTCTGAGGGGAGCGGGCGCGGCCGAGACGGGAGGACACGATGAGCGAGCAGGACATCCGATTCGTCGACCGCAGTGGGGCCGGCACCGAGACCCCCGAGCTCTGGCCCGCCATCGTGATTCCCAAGGAGCAGCTCGAAGCCGAGGCGGAGCGGCTGGCGTCGATGCCGCGGCCGAGCAACGGTCGGCGTCAGGCATCGATCGTCCACCCCTGCGCCACCGAGCCGGGGCTGGGGCTCGCCCCGGGGATCCGCGTGACCCTCGAGGTGCTCCTGCCGGGCGAGGAGAGCGCACCGATCCGGCACAACTCCACCCAGGTGAACTTCTGCATCCGGGGGGGTGGCACGTCGCTGGTCCAGGGAAACGAGATCCGCTTCGACCGGTACGACGTCTGGAACTTCCCCTCCTGGGCGACCTATCTGCACAAGAACCCCACCGACGATCTGCAGGTGCGGCTCACCTACTCGAACGCCGCGCTCCTCGAGAAGATGAACGTGCATCTGGTCGAGGAGAACCCACCCGCGGTCCAGGCCGTGCCCGATCCCGACGACGAGGAGCGCGAGCCGGGACGGCCCCCCTTCGACACCTTCGACATGAACGGACACGGCGCGTGGCTCATGCCCTACGAGATCCTGATCAACCCGAAGAGCGTCGAGTCGCGGGCCCTCCACTGGTCGTGGACGGAGGTGAAGGGACACCTCGACAAGCTCCAGGCGCTGGGGAAGGCGTACAAGGGACGCCGGGTGCTCCTGATGTACAACCCGCGCACGGGCGACCTCAACGGCACGACCCCGAACTTCTTCGCCACGATGTGTGTGCGGCCGGCGAACATCGTCGACCAACCCCACCGCCACATCTCGGCGGCGATCAACTACTACTTCTCGGGGCGTGGCCGGAGCACGGTCGAGGGCCGGGTCTATCCGTGGAAGGCGGGCGACCTGATGCTCTCCGCCCCGGGCTGGGGGGTCCACAACCACGCCTCCGACGACGAGCTGGTCTACGAGCTCACGATCCAGGACCAGCCGCTCAATCTCGCAATGGAATCGCTGCTCTGGCAGGAGAACCTGAAGAAGCCTCTCGCGGTGCTGGGGGCCGAGGAGGGCTTCGGGACCAACCGCAGCGCGGTCGGGAGCGGGGACTAGTGGACGCCCCCGCCGGTCTGCGGGGCTCGTTTCCGCCCCTGGTCACCCCGTTCCGCGACGGGAAGGTCGACTTCGCCTGCTTCGAGGGCCTGATCGAGCGCCAGATCGCCGAGGGCAGCCACGGCCTGTTGATCAACGGCACCACGTCCGAGCCGAGCACCCTGAGCGTCGAGGAGCGCAACCAGCTCGTCGAGCTCGCCGTCCGTGTCGCCGCCGGTCGGGTGCCGGTGTGCGCTGCGACGGGGAGCCAGTCCCACGCCGAGACGCTGGCCCTCACCGCCCACGCCGACCAGGCGGGCGCCGACGCTCTGCTGATCGTGACGCCCTACTACATCCGCCCACCCCAGCGCGGGCTCGTCGAGTACTACGCCGACCTCGCCCAGCGCTCCGAGCGACCGATGATGATCTACCACATCCCCGGTCGGACGGCGGTGAGCCTCGAGCTCGACAGCCTCGAGGCGATCGCGGAGCGCGCCCCGACGCTGGTGGGGATGAAGCACGCGACCACCGACCTGGGCTACGTCACCGAGGCGCTGCGGCGGCTGGGGGACGACTTCCGCATCTTCGTGGGTCTCGAAGAGCTCTCGCTACCGATGATGGCCGTCGGGGCCTGTGGAATGATGAACGCCGTGGGCAACATCGCACCGCGGCGTGTGGCCGAGCTCTACGAGGCGGTCGCCGCCGGGAACCTCGCGGAAGCGCGACGACTCCACGAGTCGCTGTGGGAGCTCAACCGCTCGGTCTTCTTCGACACGAACCCGATCCCGGTGAAGTACATGCTCCGACGCCTGGGGGTGACCGAGCGCAACGAGCACCGACTTCCGATGGTGCCCGCACGCCCGGAGCTCGAGCGGCGGCTCGACGCGGTGCTCGCCGACGCCGGGCTGATCGAGCCCTGAGCCCCGCTAGATCGGCACGACCAACGAGTTCGGCACCACGACCGAATCGAACACACAGGCGAGCTCTCGGAACACGAGGGCACCCCCCGTCTCGACGATCTGGGCCTCGTAGCGACCCGCCTGGAGGATCCGCGTCGTCTCTTCCACGAGGGTCTCGAGGACACAGTAGTTCGCCACGGCGTGCAGCGCGTCGGCCGCGCGGCGCACCCGGACCCCGGAGACGAGGTGTCGCAGGGCGCGCGGCTCGTACATCATGGTCTGTCGCAACGCGACGACCCGGTCCTCCAGCATCCCGCGGCTCTCGCAACGCACCGTCGCCAGCGGCAGCCCGCGTTCGCGGTTCTCCCGGGGGACGATCTCGTACAGACACGCCTCGCAGAAGAACCCGGGCCAGGCCTCGTAGTCGCCATCGTCGAGCGCCGCCGCGTAGCGGTCGAAGAGATCCTGCACCGCGAAGCGCGTTTCGAGGTCGACGCTCGCGCCCATGGCTAGAGCTCCATCACCTCGCGGTAGTAGTCGTAGAAGGCGCGGATCGCCGTCTCGGTGACCATGTGGTCCTCGTCGTGGCTCTCGCGACCGCCCATCTCCATCACACCGCTCGCGGCGGGAGCCTCGCGGATGCCCTCCTGGCTCATCTTCATCACTTCGCTGTCGTCACACGAGACGTAGCCCGCCGGACCCATCAGGTTCGCCTGCCGCAGCCGGCGCTGCACCATCGCCTCATCGTCGTCTGCGTAGCCGAAGAAGGTCCAGTCGAGGCGGAAGCGCTCGGGGCCGAGGGGCACGATGTGCCGCATGGCCAGGGTGTTCGACTGCTGCTGCACGATCAGGTTGGGCCACAGCGTCTGCATCACCACGGTGGCGTCGCCGGGGAACTCCCGGACGGGATCGAGGAGACGCGGGTCGCGCAGGTGGAAGTCGGTGCGGAGGTTCTCGATGTCGCGGGTGGCGTCGCTGTGACGCTGCTCGCCGCGCCGGGAGACCAGCACCGCGTGGCGGCCGGTCTCGTCCATGTGGACCGCGGAGGGCTGGTCGGCCCGGAACAGACCGAAGGACACCAGGAACACGTGGAGCAGACTCGCGTGGTAGGGGTCCTTGATGTTCTCGAACATCAGCTTCCAGTTGGCCGGGATCTCCTGGCGCGAGTAGCCGAGGACGCGGAGCGCGCGCCCGTCGAAGACCCGGTCGAAGAACCGGACCATCGAGGGCCCGAGGTAGTCCTCGAAGGTCGGGGCCTCGGGGTTGAAGCTCGCGAACACCACCCCGCCCCGTTCGGCCACGACGCAGGGGCGCGGGCGATGGGCCTCCTTGTCGAAGTCGGCGGGCATCCCCCCCTGCCCGCGGACCCCTCGCTCGAAGGGCACCCCCTTGAGTCGTCCCTCGAGGTCGTACACCCACTGGTGATAGGGGCAGGTGAACTTGCGCGTGTGCCCCAACGCCTGGCGACAGAACTGCACCCCGCGGTGGGCACAGCGGTTCTCGAAGACGTGGATCCGGCCGCTCGGGGCCCGGGTCACGACGACCGGGGTCTCCCCCACGGCCGAACGCTTGAAATCACCGGCCGCCGGCACTTCGGCAGCCAGGGCCACGTAGTTCCAGGCCGGCTCGAAGACCCGCGTCTGCTCGCGTCGGTAGATCTCGGGGTCGGTGTACGCCCAGTAGGGGACACGGCTCGAGTCGTCCCCGGGCCAGCGCCGCTCCACCGCGCCCTGCTCCACCGCCACGCCGGCTCCCGGCCCCGCCCCTAGAGGAGCGGGATCACCTGGGTCGCGAAGTCGCGCACCTGCTCCCGCGCCTCGGCGAGGGGCGGCAGCAGGCTCACTTCGTCGAGGCCCAGGGACGCCCCCTTGCGGATCTGCTCGGCGATCGCCGCGGGCTCCCCCACCAGACAGGTCCCCTCGATCGCCTCCGGGGTGATGAACTTCCGCTCGCTCTCGGGGTAGAAGCTGCAGTGACCTTCGTGGATCTGTTGAAAGCGGCGATCCTCTGGCGTCTTCATCCTCGCGACGTGGTCGAGGTATTCGTCCCAGAGGTTCTGGAAGTACTCGGGAATGACTTCGTCGTTCTTGGTGTACTGCCACACCTCGTAGACGAAGTGGATACAGCACACCACCCAGGAGCCTGACGCCTCGATGACGCGCTCGCTCTCGAGGGTCTCGCCGGGCTTCAACACCACGGCGGCGGTGAGCGCGGTGGTGTGGAAGTCGCTGGGGAGGCTTCGCCCCGCGTCGGTGGCGCCTTCCCGCACCGTCCCGAGGTTGAACTGGAGCGTCTCCGGGCGCTCGTTGAAGAGCGACACGAGACCGTCGCCGTACATCCCGGCGGTCTTGAGGGCGAGCGGTCCGTTCGCCGCCACGTAGATCGGAACGGGTTGCTCGGTGTTGCGAAAGCCCGGGCCGTGGTCCATGAAGCGGATGTTGCGCGTGCGGTTGCGGTAGGTGTACTCGACCTCCTCGCCGTGCAGGAGCGCCCGCAGCACCCGCAGGTACTCGCGGAACTCCTTGATCGGCATCGGCCGCATGCCCATGATGCGCATCGCGGTGTGGCCGGTGCCGATGCCGAGGAAGGTGCGTCCCGGCGCGAGCTCGTTGATCGACGCGATCGAGTGCGCCGTGACCGGTGCGATCCGCGTCCCGGCGATTGCGACCCCGGTGCCGATGCGAATCCGCGAGGTGTTGGCCGCGGCGAGGGCCATCACCGAGTAGCAGTCCGACCACTGCATCTGGGTATCCGGAACCCACGCGGCGTCGTAGCCCAGGTCCTCGAGCTCTTTGACGAAGTGCCAGTCGCGGATGCGGGTGTGGATGTGGGCGCTGAACCTCACGGCCGATCCTCCGGTCTCGGTCTCGAGCGCGCAGTCTAGCCGGATCTGGGGATGCCGGGCGCGCTACGTTGCCCGGGGCATGGACCTCCTCGCGCCCGACGTGGTCGCCGACCCCTATCCCACCCTGGCTCGTTACCGGGCGGAGGGGCCGATCCACTGGAGCGAGACCCACCGCGCCTGGGTCGTGCTCGGCTACGACGCCGTGCGCCAGGGCCTCCGTCATCCGGCGCTCTCCTCCGAGCGCCACCTCGAGATGATGCGCGGTGTCGACGAGACCCACCCCGGCCACGCCTCCTTCCCCCGCTGGATGGTGTTCCGCGGCGCCCCGGTGCACTCGCGGCTGCGCAGCCTGGTGAACAAGGGGTTCACCCCCCGC
>JANQRO010000049.1 GCA_028284525.1 Myxococcota bacterium
GCGGGGGGTCCCACCCTGGGTGCATTCGCCGCCGGTCTCGGCACCGCGCTGGGGAGGCTCGGCGCCCTGGTCGGTGTGCTGGGAGGCCGCGGTCGCGCACGGGGAGCGGTGATGGGCGCGCTCGGGCTGGTCGTCGCGATCGCTTCGGTGGCGACGGGAGCCGCGTTCTGGGGCCTGGTGGGCGGCCGGCCCGTTCGGGAGCTCGTGCCTCTCGCCGGTGTCGGAGCGGTCGGGTTCCTGCTCGTCGCGTGCGGTCTCCCCGTGCTGAGGAAACGCTATGCCGAGGCCGAGCTGCGCAAAATGCGGGCGCTGGACCTCGACACCCGCCCCCTCGTTCCCCGAAGCTAGACGCGATGGGGGAGCTCGGGCTCGGCAGCGTCCAGTTTGGCGTCGACTACGGCGCCACCCGGCGTGCACCGCGCCCCGATCCCGAGGCCGTGGCAGCGATCCTGCGCCGCGCCGCGAGCGCCGGGATCCGGGTGATCGACACCGCACCCAGCTACGGCGACGCCGAGGGATTACTCGGGCGTCTGCGCCCGCCCCACGCCGAGCTTCGTTGGGTCACCAAGACGGCCGGTCCCGCCGGTGACGGCGCGCCGTTGCTCGAAGGCGTCGACGCGGCGCGTCGACGGCTCGGCGTCCCGGCGCTCTACGGTCTCCTCGATCACTTCCCCGACGCCCTCACCGGTCGCGAAGGCGCCCGTCGCATCCAGCACCTCGAGGATCTGCGGACCCGGGGCTGGGTCCACAAGGTCGGCGTCTCGGTCTATCGCGGCGAGCAGATCGAGGCGGTGGCCGGCGGGAGCTTCCCCGAGTTGGTGCAGGTGCCGATCAACGCCCTCGACCAGCGTCTGCTCCGCGATGGTTGCCTGGCGGCACTCGCGGCGCGCGGCGTCGAGGTCCACGCGCGCTCGGTCTTTCTCCAGGGTCTGCTCCTGGTCGCACCCGACGAGATCCCCGACCCCCTCGCCGGGTTGCGCGACCCCGTGGCGGCGTTCCACCGGGTGGCGCGCGAGCGCGGGCTCGAGCCGGTGGAGGCGGCTCTGGGGTTCGCGCTCGGTCTGGACGCGGTGGACGTCGTGCTCTGCGGGGTGCAGAGCGTGGCCGAGCTCGAGGCGCTCCTCGCCGCCGCCGAACGGGCCGCCTCGGTAGAGCCGGCGTGGTTCGCCGGCGTCGCCTGTGCCGACCCCGAGCTTCTCGACCCGCGCCAGTGGCCGCCGCTCTCGTGATGCCCGCGCCGCCGGCCGTGCGTCTGCTGGTCCTCGGGCTCTCCCTCGCCGCTGCGACCGCGTGCCGCGCCGAGCGGGCGGCCGAAGCCGCCCTCGATCCCCGCGAAGCCGTCGTCGTCCTGCACGGGCTCGGCCGCGACGCCGGCTCGATGGCGACCCTCGCGCGACGGGTCGCCGCCGGGGGCTTCCGGGTGGAGAGCCACGACTACCCCTCCACCCGTGGCTCCTTGGACGAGCTCGTCTCCGGGCTCGCCCGCTTCGTCGAGGACTGCTGCGCCGCCGCGCCGCGGGTGCACTTCGTGACCTACTCCCTCGGCGGAATCCTCGTGCGCGCGCTCCTCGCCGAGCAGCGTCCGGCGCACCTGGGCCGGGTGGTGATGATCGCCCCGCCCAACCGCGGCAGCGAATGGGTCGATCGCCTTGGCGACACGATCGCCTTCGAGCGCGCCTACGGCCCGGTGGGCCGTTCGCTGGGAACCGGAGCCGACAGCTTGCCCAACCGGCTCGGGCCCGCGGACTTCGAGGTCGGCGTGATCGCCGGTACCGGGGCGCTCAATCCGATGGGCGCGGCGCTGATCCCGGGCGACGACGACGGCACCGTCTCAGTGGAGAGCGCCAAGCTCGAGGGGATGAGCGACTTCCTCACCCTGCCCCACTCGCACACCTTCATCATGAACTCGCGGGAGGTCGCGGCGGCCACGCTGCGTTTTCTCGACACGGGTCGCTTCGCCGGGACCGCGGGGGAAGAGAGCGACGTCGCCGACTAGCTGTGGTGGCGGTGGAGGACGCCGGCCTCTTCGAGCTGCGCGATGCGCTCCGCGCTCAACCCGAGTTCTTCCCGCAGGACCTGGTCGTTGTGCTCCCCGAGGAAGGGGGCCCGGATGTCCGGAAGCTCCGGCTGGGCGCCGAACTTGAACGGGTACCCGGGGATCGGGATCTTGCCGAGCATCGGGTCGTCCACCCAGCGCACCATCTCACGGGCCTTGAACTGCGGGTGGTCGAGGGCGTCGATCGGCGAGAGCACCGGAGCGGCCGGCACCCGAGCGTCCTCGAGGGCCGCGAGGACGGCCTCGTCGGTGTCGAAGGTCGCCATCCAGTCCTCGATCACCCGGACCAGCTCGTCGCGGTGCTCGACCCGCGCGGCCATCGTGGCGCTCTTCGGGTCGTCGACGAGATCGGGGCGCCCAAGCGCCTCGCACACGTTGCTCCACTGCAGGTCGAGGGCCAGCAGCACGATCCAGCCCTGGGGCCCGCGGAAGGTGCCGGCCGGGAACACCAGCTGGTGATGGGCACCGTAGCGCTCGGGGACGAAGGCGTGGTCGGTGAGGTGGTGGACCTCGAGGGCCGCCTCGTGGAAGTGGAACAGACAATCGGTCATCGAGAGGTCGATGTATTGGCCCTCACCCGTGCGCTCGCGGTGGAAGAGCGCGTAGCCCAGCGAGCCGAACCCGTGCACGGCGGCGTTGGTGTCGCCGAGGGCGCTCCAGACCATGCCCGGCGGCTGCTCGGGATCGCCGGTCATGTGCATCATGCCGGAGGCGGCCTGAGCCACGTAGTCGTAGCCGGGCTTGTGGGCCCAGGGACTCTTGCGGCCGAACACCGACACCGAGAGGTAGATGATGTCGGGGTTGATCGCCCGGATCGATTCGTAGTCGAGCCCCCGTTTCCCCAGGATGTCGGCGCGTCCGAAGTTCTCGGTGATGATGTCGGCGTCCTGGGCGAGCTCTCGCAAGAGCTCCAGGGCCTCCGGCTTCGACCAGTCCACACACAGGCTGCGCTTGCCGCGGTTGTGCTGGACGAAGAAGCCGCTGCGCTCCTCGCGCACGAAGGGCAGGAGCCGGCCGCCGTCTCCGATCGGTGCGATCTCCACCTTGATGATGTCGGCGCCGAGCTCCGCCATCAGCCGGGTCACGCCGGCGCCGGCCAGGTACTGGGTGAAGTCGAGCACCTTCACGCCGGAGAGGATCAAGGAACCGGTTCCGTTCGTGGCCACGACGCGCTCCTTTGCTGGTGGAGGGAGGGTGCCGCTCCCGGCCGGCCATGGCAAAAGCCCCGCTTGCTACCGTCTCCCCCGGCGACTGGCGACTGGCGACTGGCGATTGGCGACTGGCGACTGGCGACTGGCGACTGGCGCGCAGCGCGGCGGAGGAACGGGATGGGCATCATGGTCGACGGAGTCTGGCACGCGGACGAAGGCCCGCTCACGGGATCCGACGGGCGCTTCCAGCGCGCGGTCTCGCCGTTGCGCAGCTGGGTCACGGCCGACGGCCAGCCCGGGCCCTCGGGCGCGGGGGGCTACCGCGCCGAGGTGGACCGCTATCACCTCTACATCGCCGCGAACTGTCCCTGGGCACACCGCACCTGGATCTACCGCGTGGTGAAGGAGCTCGGGGGCGCGATCTCGATGTCGCAGGTCGCTCCGCGACGCAGCGATCAGGGCTGGATCTTCGAGCCCGACTCGACGCTCTACCGCGACCACCTCTTCGGCTCCCGCTCGCTCCACGAGCTCTACACGCGTGGGGCCCCGGGGTACAACGGGCGGGTCACGGTCCCGGTGCTGTGGGACAAGGCCACCGACACGATCGTCAGCAACGAGTCGTCCGAGATCATCCGGATGCTGGGGAGTGCCTTCCGCGACGTCGCCGGCAACGACCTCGAGCTCTACCCCGCGTCGCTGCGGGACGAGATCGACGCGATCAACGACCGCGTCTTTCGCGGCTTCAACAACGGCGTGTACCGCGCGGGCTTTGCCACCACCCAGGAAGCCTACGAGGAGGCCTTCGACGAGGTCTTCGAGACCCTCGATTGGCTCGACGAACGGCTCGAGACCCGGCGCTACCTGTGCGGTCACGAGATCAGCGAAGCCGATTGGCGTCTCTTCCCCACCCTCGCGCGGTTCGACGTCGCGTACGTCGGCGCCTTCCGCTGCAACCTGCGCCGGGTCGTCGACTACCCGCGCCTCTGGGGCTACACCCGCGACCTCTATCAGCAGCCGGGGATCGCCGAGACCGTGACCCCGGAGATCTACAAACAGGGCTACTACTCGATCAGCGCCCAGCGCAACCCCCTCGGTATCGTGCCCAAGGGGCCCGCGATCGACTTCACCGCTCCCCACGATCGCGCCGCCCTGGCCTGACGCGCGGCGCGGCGACCGGGTCGCCCCCGGCGGCCTCGCGGGGCCTTCGGTAGGGTACGCCCCCACCAGATTCCACTGGCGTGCGGAGGAAGCCCCGTGGCCTCGTTGAAGATCGGCGTCTTTCAACCCCTCAACGATCTCGAGACCGGCGACCCGGCCGTCGTCGCGAAGCGCGCCGAAGACCTGGGCTTCGCCTCGTACTGGGCTCCGGAGCACACCGTGATTCCGGTCGGCTCGGCGGACGTCTATCCCGGCAAGCAGGCCGACGAGCCCCCGCCGGAGTACCTGTTCAAGATGCCCGACCCGCTGTTGGCGCTCACCCGCGCGGCGGCCGTCACCACCAGGATCGAGGTCGGCACCGCCGTGAGCTTGATCCCGGAACGCAACCCGTTGCTCACGGCCAAAGAGGTCGCGACCCTCGACCACTACTCCCGGGGGCGCTTCCTGTTCGGCATCGGGGCGGGCTGGAACGAGCCCGAGTGCACCGTGATGGGCGGCGACTTTCCCCACCGCTGGACCCAGACCCGCGACGCCGTCCACGCGATGAAGGCGCTCTGGTCCGGCGAGGGCGAGTACCACGGAGCGTACTTCGACTTCGGCCCCGTCGTGTGTCGACCGCGCCCGACACGCCAGCCGCACCCGCCGATCCTGCTCGGGAGCATCGCCAACCCGCGCGTCTACAGACGCGTGGTCGAGTGGGGCGACGGCTGGCTCCCCTTCACCACCGACCCCGGGGAGATCGCCGAAGGCCGACAAGCGATGACCGAGCTCGCGAAGGGCAGCGGCCGCGACCCCGAGTCGATCGACATCACCCTGTTCTCGCCGGACGGCTGCTTCCGCAAGGCCCCCGAGGTCGCCGAGGCCGAGAAGGCCGGGGCCGACGGCCTCGTCCTGTGGTTGCAGGGCGCGGACGAGGTGTCGATCCTCGCCGAACTGGAGGTGTTGGCCGGCGAGCTGCTCTAGCGGGCTCCCGCGCGCCGAGCTGGGCCCGGCGGATCCAGCGGCGCCCGTCTAGGCGCAGACACCCGGTCGCGCGTTGACGACGTCGTACCACCGCCGGATCTGCGGGCGGTCGTCCGGAAGCGGGACACTCGCGAACCCCGCGAGGTCGATCGCGCAGAGCGCGGTGATGTCGGCGAGGCTGTAGCGCGGGCCGGCGACGTACTCGGATTCGGCCAGACGGGCTTCGAGCCGATCGAAGAACACGTCGATGCTGCGGCGCCCGCGCTCGGCGAGCGCCGGGATCTGGGCGTCCCCCGCGCGGCCGACGACCACGCGGTCCGCGAAGAGCGGCGCGCTGTTGCGGAAGTACTCCCCTACCGCGTTCATGCCGTCGAGCTCCATGTGGCGGTCCCAGGAGAGCACCAGGGCGCGTTCCACGGCCGTGGTGCCGAGGAGCGGCGGCTCGGGGTGCTCGGCCTCGAGGAGGGTGCAGATCGCGGGGACCTCGTCGATCCGCGTGCCGTCGTCGAGCTCCAGGGTGGGGAGCATGCCGCGCGGATTCACCGCCAGGTATTCGGGTTTCAGGTTGTCGCCGTCGACGATGCTCACATCGACCGAGGGGATCTCGATGCCCTTCTCGGAGAGAAAGATCCGCACGCGACGGGGGTTGGGGGCACCTTGGCAGTCGTAGAGCTTCACCGGGGCTCCTCTCTTGGATGGAGCGGACGCGGGAGGAGTATATTCGAGCGATGCCGATTCCCGTCGATGAGATCCGCGATCGCGCCAAACGCCTCGCGCCGGATGCGGTCGCCCTGCGCCGCGAGATTCACGCCCATCCGGAGCTCGGGCTCGAGCTTCCCGAAACCAAGACCCGGGTGCTACGCGCCCTCGACGGGCTCCCCCTCGAGATCCGCGAGAGCACCAACACCTCGAGCCTCGTCGCGACCCTCGAGTGCGGGGCGCCGGGTCCGACGCTCCTGCTCCGCGCGGACATGGACGCGTTGCCGATGCCCGAGGACACCGGGCTCGACTTCTGCTCGACGGTCCCCGGGCGGATGCACGCCTGTGGCCACGACGCCCACACCGCGATGCTGGCCGCCGGAGCGCGGATGCTCTGCGAGATGCGCGAATCGCTGCGCGGGCGCATCCATCTCTTCTTCCAGGCCGGCGAGGAGGGCTTCCACGGGGCCCGCTACGTCCTCGAAGAAGGGCTGCTCGACGGAGGTGCCCAGCCCGATGCGGTCTTCGCCATCCACATCGACCCCCGCCTGCGCTGCGGTCAGGTCGCGACCCGGCCAGGGCCGATTCTCGCCTCGGCGGACGTGTGGTCGGTGGAGCTCGTCGGCCGCGGCGGCCACGCGTCGATGCCCCACGACACCCTCGACCCCGTGCCCGTGGCGTGCGAGATCGTCTCCGCGCTGCAGACCTTCGTGACCCGGCGCATCGACGTCTTCGACCCGGTGGTGCTCACCACGACGAAGATCGAGGCGGGGACGACCAACAATGTGATCCCCGAGTCGGCCACCCTTCTCGGGACGCTGCGCTCCACCTCGGCCCGCGCGCAAGCCCTCGCCCACGAAGCGCTCGAGCGGATCCCGGTGCAGATCGCCGCCGCCCACGAGCTCGAGGCCCGCGTCTCGATCGATGTGGGCTACCCCGTGACCGTGAACGACGCCGAGTTCTTCTCGTTCACGCGCTCGGTGGCCGGCGAGCTCGTCGGGCCCGGCCAGGTGCGCGAGATGCCCGCGCCGCTGATGGGCGCCGAGGACTTCTCCTATCTGCTGGAGCGCTGGCCGGGGGCGATGGTGTTCCTGGGGGTGCGTCCCGACGGACTCGACGGGCCCCCTCCCCCGTGTCACTCGAACCGGATGGTGTTGAACGAGCTCGGCATGGAGACCGGCATCGCGCTCCACGCGGCCATCGCCGCCCGCTATCTCGAAGCACCCGCCTAGGCCCGAGGGCGGGGAGCGTTATGCTGCCCGCTATGGATGAGCTGGATGTCGACAAGACGAGCGGACTGCTCAAGACGATCATGGAGTACGAGCTCGCCGGCGTGGTCCGCTACACCCACTACGCCCTGATGGTGAGCGGGCCGAACCGGATCCCGATCGTGGAGTTCATGCGGGCCCAGGCCTCCGAGTCCCTGCAACACGCACAACAGGTGGGTGAGCTGCTCACCGGGCTGGGCGGCCACCCGAGCCTCGCGATCGCGCCGGTCGACGAATCCTTCGAGCACGCCACCGAGGCGATCCTCTCGGAGAGCCTCAACCACGAGCTGCTCTCGATCCAGCTCTACGGCGACCTGCTCGAGGTGGTGACCGGCGCCAGCGTCTATCTCGAGGAATTTGCCCGCCAGATGATCGCCGCGGAAGAGATGCACTGTATGGAGCTGCGCAAGATGTTGCGCGACGTGCGCCAGCCCCAGATCTAGCTCGGAGCTACGCTTCACGCGGCGCCGCGCGCCGCGTCACCGAGGAGAACCGCCGTGAAGTTCATGTATTTCTTCCTCCCCTCGCTCCCGACGACGATGGAGAACCGCAAGGCGATGCGGCCCATCGGGCACCACAGCGAGTACTGGCAGAAGATGTTCGCCGAGGTCGTCGAGATCTCGCAGATGGCGGAAGACCTGGGCTTCGAGGCGGTGGGGTTCCCCGAGCACCACCTGCACACCGAGGGCATGGAGATGGGGAGCCTCCCGCTCCTCACCCAGCACGTGATCCACCACACCGAGAAGATCAAGGTCGGCCCGATCGGGTACGTGCTCCCCGGCTGGAACCCGCTGCGTCTTGCCGTGGAGATCGGCTGGCTCGACCAGCTCACAAAGGGTCGCACCTTCGTCGGGATGGCTCGGGGCTACCAGTCGCGCTGGCTCAACCAGATGGCCCAGAAGATCCACATCGGTGCCACCCAGAGTCAACAGGGCGAGATCGACAAGAACAACCGAGAGGCCTTCGAGGAGGTCTTCCAGATCCTGAAGCTCGCCTGGAAGAACGAGCCCTTCCGCTTCAAGGGGAAGTACTACGAGTACCCCTCGCCCCAGAGCGGAACGCCGTGGCTCGCCCACGAGTGGACCCGAGAGTACGGTTCGCCCGGCGAGGTCGACGACGAGGGGCTGGTGCAGGCGATCGACGTCGTCCCCAAGCCCTACCAGAAGCCCCACCCGACGCTCTTTCAGGCCTTCTCGATGAGCGAGTCGACGGTGCGTTGGTGTGCCCGCGAGGGCATCATCCCGACGCTCCTGGAGTCGAACCCCGACCGCGTGCGCTTCTACGCCGAGGCCTACGTCGAGGAAGGCGCCACGGTGGGTCGCAAGCTCGAGCTCGGCGAATCGCTGGGCTGCTTCCGCGGCATGTACCCCGGCGACAGCGAGGAACACGCGCTGAAGCTCGCCGAAGGCGGCATGGCGGGAGCCGGCTTTCAGAACTTCTTCCACCACTTCGGCTTCACGGATGCCTTCCGCTTCCCGGAGGACGACGAGCGGTACGGAGACCAGCCGCTGCCCGTCTCGGAGTGCACCGTGGACCGTCTGCGACGCGGCAAGTGGGCGCTGTGCGGCACCACCGACGACATCCGACGCGGCGTCGACGAGGTGGTCGAAGCGGCGCAGCCCGAGTGGCTGATCTGGCAGGGTGATCAGGGCCTCCTCCCCCTC
Organism: Myxococcota bacterium; assembly: GCA_028284525.1. Lineage (GTDB taxonomy): Bacteria > Myxococcota_A > UBA9160 > UBA9160 > PR03 > JANQRO01. Next base: position 8,960 of record JANQRO010000049.1, read on the forward strand.
GAAGAGGTCAAGCGCATGGTCGAGCGCATCGGGAAAGAGGTCCTCCCGCATTACCAATAGCCGGCGGCGCGTCGGCGCCGACGGGGGATCCCCTCCCCAGCTTCTGATCGGCGTCGACGCGATGGAATGGACCCGCGTGCGGGCATGGGCCGAGGCCGGTCTCTTGCCCCACCTGTCGCGTCTGCTCGACACCGGCGTGCGCGCGGAGCTGCGGGGCTTCGCGGACACCCTGCCGGACACAGTGTGGCCGACCCTGTGTCTCGGGGTGAACCCGGGCCAGCTCGAGAAGTACTTCTACATCCAGTACGACCCCGGGACGGGGCGTCTCGGCTACGCGGGAGACGAACGTCTCGCGGGGCGGCCCTTTTGGAGCGATCTCTGTGAGGCGGGGCGGCGGGTCGTGATCGCCGACGTTCCGCACCTGCCCTTCCACCCCGTGCCCGGCGGTCTCCACGTGATGGGCTTCGGCGCCCACGACAACAAGGGCGGGCTGCGCACCGACCCCCCCGAGCTGGGCGACGAGGTGCTGGGCGCACTGGGCGCCCACCCGGTGGGCGACTGCGAGCGCTACAACAAGACACCCCGCTCGTTGGCAAGGCTCGAAGGCGACATCCTCGACGGCATCGCGGCGCAGGGGGCACTCTTCCGCTGGCTGATGGACCGCCGCCCGTGGGATGTGTTCTTCGGGGTGTTCTCGGCGGCCCACTGCATGGGCCACCACTTCTGGCACCGGGACGAAGCGAACGGGCCCGTGGAGCGGGCCTACCGCGCGATCGATCGCGAGATCGGCGCGCTCCGCGAGCGCGCGGGTCCCGAGACCCGGCTGATGGTCTTCGCCCCGCACGGCATGGGGACCCTCGCCCACGCCTCGTGGAACCTCGACGAGATCCTCGACCTCCTCGGCTACGGCGAACGGGCCGCGGCGGCACCCGCGGCGCGCCGGGGCCGCGTCAACCCCTGGCGGCGGCTCCGCATGGTCCTGCCCTCGCGGCTCCAGTACTGGATCAAGGACCGCCTTCCCACATCACTCGAAGAACGCCTGTTGATCCATTGGTACGCAGACCGGTTTCGCGGCCCGAGCCATCGCGCTTTCAGCGTCCCGAACAACGAGGTGGTCGGCGCAATCCGGGTGAGCCTGGCGGGGCGCGATGCGGGCGGACGCGTCGCGCCCGGCGCGGAGTACGAACGGGTCGTCGACGACATCGCCACCGGGTTGAGCGAGCTCCGCGACCCGGTGAGCGGACGTGCGGTCGTGCGGCGTGTACTCCGGCTGGACGAGCACTACAGCGGCCCCCACGCCACCGGGCTCCCCGATCTCGCCGTCCAGTGGGAGACCGGCTTCGCCTGGAGTCGCATCACGTCGCCGCGCATCGGCGAGATGGCGATCCAACCCCAGGACGCGCGCAGCGGGTCCCACACCGACCGCGGCTGGCTCGTGGCAGCGGGTCCCGGTGTCGCCGGCCCGACCGAGGTTCGCGGGGCGAG
>JANQRO010000097.1 GCA_028284525.1 Myxococcota bacterium
GTCGGTCGGCGAAGTCGCAGCGGAGAGAGGCGTCGTCCCGGCCGAGCTGCGCAGCGCCGCGACGCCGGCGGCGCTCGCGGCCTGGCTGCGGGGACGCCCCCTCGACGGCGTCCCCGCGGCCCTCGAAGCGCCCCTCGCCGCGGCCCTGGTGGCGGTTCTGTGTCGGCGCGGCGGCCGGCGCCTCTTCCTGGTGTGGGCCAGCGGCTGTCTCTACCCCGCGACGCGCACCGAACGAGACGCGCTCTTCGAACGTTTCGAGACGCTGTTCGGCGTATCCCTCGAGGGTCTTCTCGAAGAGGAGTGGGCGTGTCGGTAGTCGCGTCCCTGGACGACGTGAGCGTGGCCTTTGGCGTCACCCGCGCGCTGCGGGGGGTCGATCTCTCGATCGAGGCCGGCGCGGTCTTCGGGGTGATCGGCGTCAACGGGGCCGGCAAGACGACCCTTCTGCGTGTCCTGCAGGGGCTGATCGCACCCGACACGGGGCGGGTCGAGCTCCTCGGATGCGATGCGCGACGCCTCGGCTCCGCGCAGCGCGCGGTCCTCGGTGCGCAGCTCGACCGCGGGGGTCTTCCCCCCAACGCGCGGGTCCGCGAGGTCCTGGTGTTCTTGCGCGCGCTCTACGGCCGCGGGCACGATCCCGATGCGCTGCTCGACGAACTCGGTCTCCGGGACGCAGCGCGGCGTCTCGTCCGCGACCTGTCGACGGGACAACACCGTCGGCTCGCCGTGGCGGGAGCGCTGGTCGGACAGCCCCGGCTGATCGTGCTCGACGAGCCGAGTCTCGGCCTCGACCCGCTCGGGACGCGAGCGTTGTGGCAGACGCTCCACCGTATCGCCTCCGAGGGCGCGACGCTCCTCTTGACGACCAACGACATGGACGAGGCGGAAGCGCTGTGCCACGAGGTCGCGGTGTTGCGGGAGGGGGCCGTGGTGGCGCGTGGCGCCCCGACGGCGCTGCTCGAGCGCCACGGCGCGCTCCACCGCATCGAGCTCGACACGACCGTGGACGACGCGGGATGCGCCGGCTTGTCACGCCTCGACGCCGTCGTCGAGGTGCACCGCGAGCCGCGTCACACCCTGCTGCTGTCCCGCGATGCGGTGGCCACCATCCGAGCCCTCGTCACGCGGGCCGCGTGTCGTCCGCCGCGCTTCCGCTGGTTGCCGCCGCGTCTCGAAGACGTGGTCGAACGTCTGCAGGCCCACGGGGAGGGTTGATCGTGCAGGTTGCGCTCTTCTTCGCATTGCTCCAGCGGGGCTTCTGGCGAGATCGCGCCGCCGTCGCCTGGACCTTGGGCTTTCCACTCTTTCTGCTCGCCGCGTTGGGCGGGCTCGTTCCCGCGGCGCCTGGTCCCTTTGCGACCCTCGCCATCGACGACGCCGACGGCGGATCGGTGGGTCGCGAGCTGCGGGCGCGAGTGCGCCAGACCGGATGGCTCGCGGCCTCGGGTGCGCGAGCCGACGCCGTCGTCGCGATTCCTTCGGGCACCAGCGCTCGTGTCGCCGCGGGGCAGCCGACACGGCTCGCGCTTCGCTTCGTCGGAGAGGACCCCGAACGACAGCTCGCCGTCCGCGCGCTCCTGAGCGAGGTGCTCCTCCAGTGGAACCAGCGCGCGGCTCCCGACGCGCTGCCCCTGCAGCTCCCGCGTCCAGCGCGCCGCGCCGGGGCGCCCGTCGCCGCCCCGTCGCGCTACGCCGACTTCCTCCTCTGGGGCCTCGTCGGGCTGAACGTCCTCAGCACGGCGCTCTTCGGGGTCGGGGTCGGCGGTGCCTGGTTTCGCGAGGAGGGGGTATTGAGACGGCTGTGGCTGTCTCCAGCGCGGCCGCGTGACTTCCTCCTGGCGCAGCTCCTCCACATCGCGCTTCTGCTGATCGCGTCGACCTCGCTCCTCGTGGTGACCGGACACCTCGTCTTCGGAACGCCCCGCCCGCCCGTCTTGGGCTTCGCCCTCACGCTCGCGATGGGGGCCTTTGCGCTCGTTCCGTTCGGGCTCGCGATCGCCGCGCGCACGGCGCGTCCCCAGACGACCCAGATGTGCGCCAATCTCCTCTACTTCCCCCTCATGCTGCTGAGCGGGGTGTACTTCGGGGCCGACGCGATCGACGCGCGGGTCGCCACCGCGATGGCATGGCTCCCGTTGAGCCCGTTGCTCGAGACCCTGCGCGCGGTGGCGGGCGGCGCGCCCCTCGCCGCCCAGAGCACCGAGTTCGGCCTGCTCGCTGGCTACGGGGTGATCGGGTGCGCGCTCGCGCGGGGTGGGTTCCGGTGGAACGCGTGAGCGGCGAGCCGGCGGCGATCCTCTACCGCGATCTCTTGCGCGCCGCGGGAGCGCTCGACGTCGTCGTCCTCGACCGCGCGGTCGACCGCTTCGACGCCGCCGCGGGCATGCTGCCCCCCGGCCCGGGGGTCGCCCTGCTCCGCGCGAGGGGCGCCGCGCTCCTCGCCAACGTGTTCCCGCTGAGCGGGATCTCGGGGGCGCGTTGGAGTGCGCTGGCGTTGGAGCTCGCCACGCCCCTGCGTGAGGTCGCGGAGCTTCCCGCCGGGAGCGCCGACGGCGTTCTCGCGGAGGCCTACCTCGCTCGCTGTGCGGCCGCGTCGTCCACGGCGATGCGGACCCTCTGGGCCCATCAGTGTCGGGGCGCGGCGCGCCGTGCCCTCGAGTCCGATCCGAGCGATCTCTCGGCGAATTTCGCGGCGGGATCGCTCGCCCTGCACACCCCCGCGGTCTTTGGGGGCTCGGCGACGCGGGCGGTTCGGCACTTCGAGCGGGTGCTCGACTCCGAGCCTTGTCACGGCGGCGCGCAGCTCCTCCTCGCGCGCGCCCACAGCCAGCGCAGAGACGCCGCGGCCCGTGGGGCGGTGCTCGCCACCCTCGCCGCGTGCTCGCCCCGG
>JANQRO010000100.1 GCA_028284525.1 Myxococcota bacterium
CGGGACTCCCAGCTCTACCTGTTCGCCGTCTTTGGCGACGGCGCCATCGACCCCGGGGCCCACGCTCGCGGCGTCGAGGCCTTCGCCACCTACGCCGGGGGCATCGATCGCGCCCTCGCTCCGGACCGCAAGTTCCTGGTCGGGGATCACGTCACCCTGGCCGACATCTGCTTCGCCGCGGAGATCGCTCTCTTCGCCAACGAAGCGGTCCAGGAGACGCGGCTGCGTGAGGCCGGGTTCGAGCTCGCGACCGCCGGGTGGACCGAGCGCTATCCGCGGGCGGCCGCCCACTACGAGCGTCTCTGTGCCCACGAGGCCTTCGCCCCCGACGTGACGCCCTATCTGGAGAAGATCGCGAAGCGCAAGGGGCCCTTCGACTAGGAGGCGTCTCCGGCGCAGCGCAGCACCTCGAAGCGCTGCTCGCCGTCGACCGGAGCGCCGGTGGCGCGGATCGCGTCGCCCCCCATCGCGCCGGCTTCGTTCCGCGCGAGGTTGTGGAGCTCCTCGCGCACCTTGGTCGGGCTGCGCGAAAAGGGTCCGAGGTTGGCCTTGGTGCGGGCCGTGGCGGTGCCGATCACGTGGCACTCGTGGTCGGCCCGGGCGGCCACCACCACCGGCTCGCCCGCCGGGCCCAGCGGCGCCCAGGTACACGCGGCGGATCCCAGCGCCAGGATCACCGCCATCGCGAGTCGGAGCATCGTCATACCCTCCAACGCAGCCGCAACGCCGTGGGCGAGCCGCCCTCGTCGTGCTCGACACAATCGAGGTACTCGATGCGCCCGAGGGTGCCCTCGAACTGGTCGTGGGCCGCGATTCGCGTGGTGAAGACGTCCGCCAGGTCGCGGGTGAGCTCGAAGAGCGAGGTCTGATCGGGGTTGCGCGGCTCGCCCAGGGTCGACGCCAGTTGGAGATCGAAAACGGCATCGGGATCGATGCGGTCGCGGATCACCCGGCTGCGCAGCCTCGCGAGCTGGAAGGGTGGTGCCACCTCGGCAAAGCAGTTGAACCCGCGTAGGAGCATCTGGAAGGGCGTCTGCTCGCCGGGGTTGGTCGTCACGCCCAGCACGATGTGGGCCGAGCCCCCGCGCATTCCGACGTAGTCGAGGCCCTGATGGCCCAGCGCCGGGTGCTGCTCGGCGGGGATCGGGTCGAAGGCCCCCCCGGCGCAGAGCAGCCGCTCCATCTGACCGGCGTCGTCCTCGATGAAGAGCTGGAGCGAGTCGAAAAAGGGCTCGAGCACCATCTCTTCTACGTTTTCGACCGCCCGACGCATCGTCTCCTCGCCGGGGTGCGACTCGCGCTCCACCAGGTAGTACGACTCGAGGAACTCGGTGACGAGCACCTCGGGGTGCTGGAGGTACTCCGTGCATTCCTTGAGCTGCGCCTCGAGCCCGAGCTCGCTGGCACGCAGGTATCGCTCCCGAAACGGGGTGGTTCCGCTCTCCAACATCGACCCGTCTATCGGCAGATCGAGGCTTCTCCCCAAGCCCGGCGCGGCCGGCACCTGCCGATCCGCTGCGCACGGGTTGCGACCTCCCCTATCTTCCCCGCAGCGATGGGAGGGCCGTGCGATGCGATCGGTGTTCGTGATGATCAAGTGCGAGATGGGGAGCGCCTACGACGTCGCACGCTCGATCGCCGACGAGATCTCCGAGACCCGGGAGGTGCACTCGATCTCGGGGGAGTACGACATCCTCGCGAAGTTCGTCGTCGAGGAGGAGGCCGACATCGGGCGCTTCGTCTGCGAGCGGGTGCAGACCCTGCCCCGCATCGTGTCGACCTTCACGATCGTCTCGCTCAACCCCTTCAGCGACGACCACTTCACCGCAGGCCGCGGCTGACCTACCCCGAACGCCAAGTGCCGGGCCGGAGCGGGTCCCTCCGGACACCGGACCGTTCAGACGCCGCCGGCGCCCGAGAGCCGCTGGAGCTGCTCACGCTGCACGGCCAGGCTCACCTGGTTGAGCTGCTCCTGGAGCTCGCCGTCTCCGGCCGAGAGAAACCCGTAGCGGTAGCCGTCGGGGCGCTCGGCGACGCTCTGTGCCACCGCCTCTCCCGCGCAGCGGAGCTCGCCGTGCTCGATCGAGATCGCGACGCGCTCACCCTGGGCGTAGCGGGTCGGGACGACGGCCGCGAAGCCCGTGGCGCTCACGTCCTGCACGGGGCAGTCGGTCGCCGGGCCGACCGAAGCCAGCAGCTGCGCTGAGATCGTCGTCACACGGTAGTGTTGTCGGCTCTCGGCGGACACCGGATCACCGAGGGCAAAGTAGTGGGCGATCGGACCGTCCTCTCCGGCCTCGAGACGGTCGATCTGCACCGGCTGCTGCATGAACTCGCGTTTGACCTCGTAGAAGACGGCGATCTCCTGCCCCGCCTCGAAGCGTCCAGTGGGCACGAGCTGAGCCACCAGCATCTCGTCCTCCACCGCCTGGAGCGTGGACGGAACCAGGACCCGCTCGTTCTCGATCTTCGGGTCGCGAAAGAAAACCGTGGCGCCGGGCTTGATCATGGGCTCCCTTCTCCGCGGCGTGGCCGCGGGATGCGATTGGCTTTTCGGACACGTTGCGGCCCGCCTGCCGCCTTTTTGAGGCGCGCGGAGCCAAAACCGGGCTTGGCCCGGGACGGCCCTCCGGGCTTCACACGACCGGCGTCCGGAAAAGCCCGCGGGCGGTGCTTCGGGGGCTCCGGGCGACGTCGGGGGATCCCGCGATGCCGCACCCGGCCCTGGCGCCGGGCGTCGACTCAGCCCGGGCTCGGAACCGCCGATGAGACACGAGGGAGGCGAGGATCGATGGCCGCGAAGACGAGCTCGAGCAAGACCCGCGGAAGTGGCGGGAGCAACGCCAAGGCGAAGCGCGCGAGTCAGGCGCCCGCCGCGAAGACGGGGGCGCGCAAGAGCGCTTCGAAGACCGGGACCCGTCGCAAGACCACGTCCAAGAAGACCGCTAGTCGCAAGACAAGCGCCGTGAAGACGGCGAGTCGCAAGACGAGCGCGGTGAAGACGGCGAGTCGCAAGACCGGTGCCGCGAAGACCGGGAGTCGCAAGACCGCCACCAAGGCCTCGAGCCGCAAGACGACCGCGAAGCCGGGCGACGCGTCGAACACGACGTCCCAAGCCGGGGCCCCCAAGCGCTCCGCGAAGCGGAAGGATGGACCGGCGTCCAAGGCATCGATCACCGCGGCGCAGGTCAACCTGGGCCACGTGTTCGGACTGCGACCGCGGGTCAACACGTCCTTCCGCCCGGAAGACTTCCGGGCCGCCAAACACCGCCTCCGGGACGAGCGCTACGTCAGTCTCGAGGCGGCGGCGCGGGCCGTGGTCGAGCAAGCCCACGAGCTGGGTCGCGCGGACCAGCCCCGCTTCGCCGCGAAGCGACCCTGAGCTCGTAGCGCTCGAGGGCCGCCGTTGCGCCGACCGAGGCAGCGGGCACCGGCCGATACCCCGCTCCCCGAAAGGCGCGGCGCGAGGGCGTGTTGGCGGGGTCGATGTCCGCGCGGATCACGGCGAAGCCGTGGTGCTCCGCGGCGTGGGCCGAGGCGACCTGGATGAGCGGGCGCGCGAGTCCCCGGCCTCGGGCCGCGGGTGCCAGCGCGATGCTGATCTCCGCGCGGTCCTCCCCGAGACGCTCGAAGACCGCATAGCCCACGGCGCGCTCCGCTCCGCGGCCGTCCGTCCGCACCACCACGAAGGCGTGCTTGTCGGAACGGCGGAGGTAGTCCTCTTTCAGCGCCGCGGCCGACAGGACGCCGCGCTTCGAGAACCGGACGCTCGCGGGGTCGTTGCGGAGCTCGAGGAGGAAGGGCAGGTCGGCCTCGGTCGCGGTGCGCACGCGGAGCACGGATCGACGATAGGACTTCCCGTTGGGAGCGCTCGCGCCGGCGATGCCGGTATCCTCGGGCGGTGTCCACCCCCGACCTCCCGGCCACGTGGTTCGAGCGTATCGACACCAGCAGCGACGAGCTGTTCTACCAGACGCCCCGGCTCGTCCAACACATCGATGACATCACGATCGAGGCGCTCACCGCGTTCTACCGAACCCGGCTCGCCGCGGGGACGACGATTCTCGACCTGATGTCCTCGTGGGTCTCGCATCTCCCCGACGAGGTCCGCTACGCCTCGGTCACCGGCTTGGGGATGAACGCCGAAGAGCTCGCGCAAAACCCTCGTCTCGACGAGCGCTGTGTCCACGACCTGAACCGCGACCCGGAGCTCCCCTTTGCGGACGCCCGCTTCGACGCCGTCGTGAACGCCGTCTCCGTGCAGTACCTGACCCAACCGCTACACGTGTTCGCGTCGGTCGCGCGCACCCTCAAGCCGGGTGGCCTGTCGATCGTCGCGATGTCGCACCGCTGCTTCCCGACCAAGGCGATCCGCGTGTTCCACGGCGCCGGTGGCGTCCAGCGTCTCGAGATCGTGGCGCGCTACCACGAGCTCGTGGGTGGCTTCGACATGATCGAGAAGCTCGACTGCTCGCCCCCCTACGGCGACCCGCTCTGGGTGGTCGCCGCTCGGCGCGGCGACGTGTAGCACCCGGTCCGGGGCGGCGACGAAAGCGCGAGGCGCCTCAGGGAAAGAGCCCGTAGCAGAGCCAGCCGGCCAGCGAGAACGCCAGGGCCGCGAAGCCGGCGGCGACACCGAAGTGGACCGCGGGGCGCCAGGGCCGCCGCAGGATCGCCAGGGTGCCCGAGGTGACGGCCAGGACCAGACACACCCACAGGACGACCAACGCCAGGGCCTCGCCGAAGCGGGATCCCGATTCGGACAGCCGCTCGAGAAGACCCATCGCGTCGCTGGCGGGTGCGTCGATCCAACGAGTGTGTGCAAATAGACCCACTCCGAGCAAGGCCGTCGCAGCGCTCACCAGCAGACCGAGGGCGCGGAGCACGATGCGCTCGCGCTGCAACGCGGCATTGCTGCGGTCGTAGGTCGGCTCCTCCACGGCGGCCAACCTACACGACCGCCACCCCCCTGCGGCGCAGAATCGGCATTCCGCCCCAGGGAGGCTCCACCCTTGGGGAGGAAACTTCGCAGAGCGAGCCATCAAGCGGGGCGCGAGGTGGCCCGATGGATCCCCGTAGGGCGCGCAAAGGGGTTCGATGGCCGAGCGACGAAAACACCCGCGGATCCGGGCGAGGTTCCCGTGCGAACTACTCCTCGCGGGCGCGTCGGTGAAGGCGCGGATCCGCGACCTCTCCGAGGGTGGGCTCTCGGTGTTGACCGATCTCGAGGGGACCGAACAGGGTGACACCGTCACCGTCGTGCTCCACCCGCCGAACCGGCGGAGCGTCGAGATCTCCTGCGTCTTCTGGCACACGCGCCGGGTGCGCATCGTCGGCGAGGACCGCTCGACCGCGCACCTGGGTCTCGTCTTGTCGAGCCCGTGCGACGCCTACTTCGAGCTGGTCTCCGCGATGCGCGGCAAGCCGCCAACGCGCCCGGTGGACGTAACCGAGCCGGCCGTCAAGGCGCCCCCCGCGTCGAAGACCCGGCGCGCCGCGGGGCGCCGCGGCGGTCTCACGGTGGCGGAACCCGCGCTCCAGCAATACTCGGTGCGCGTCAAACAAGACGGCGGTCCGCGCTCGACGCGCGTCGTCGTCGCCGCCCGCGGTCTTCGCGATGCGGAATCCCGTGCGCTCGCCGAAGTGGGCGAGGGCTGGATCGCCCTCGAGGTGAAACGCGTCCAGGACGCCGGCTAGCGCGGCGCCTCCCGTTCGGCGGACCCGGGCGCGACGGCCTGCGCGACCGGGTCGAAGATCCAGAGCACTCCGTCGCCCACGACGGCAAAGCGGTCGTTCTCGTCGGGCCCGTCGCTGTTGCGAAACCGACGTGCGCCCTCGCCCGCTGGCGGCGCGAAGGGGCAGCCCGCTCGGGGTGGCAACGCGTCGCGCTCGGCGTCGAAGCCGTAGTCGAGCAGGCCCGATTCCACCGACGGGCGAGCCGACGGGTCAAAGACACCGCGCGCGCAATGTCCGGGCCGCGTCGCGTCGCGGGCGCTGTCGATGGGCCCGGCGTCGGGGGGCAAGACCGCCGGGACCCATCCGTCGGCGAAGAGACCCGCCGCCCGGGCGGCGGCGACATCGTCGAAGCGCTCGTGCTCCGAGAACGGCGTCACCGTGGGCTCCGCCGCGCAGCCCCCGAGGAGCGCGACGCTCGCGAGCCACCGGAGCGCCTGCGCCATCACGTCGCCCGCTCGGTTCCCGTCGGAACCGCAGCGGTCCGTCCATCGGACCCCCGTCACTGCAACTCCGCGAGATGCCGCGGGCCGAGCCGCTGCGCAGCGGCCACGATCTCGTCCGCGCGCCCTCGCACGTACTCGGAGGGGGCCGCGGCGGACATCCGCCGCGGGTTGGGCAGCACCGCCGCGAGGAGCGCCGCCTCCCGGGGACCGAGCGCCCGGGCGGGGCGCCCGAAGAAGCGCTGGGCCGCGGCCTCTGCCCCGTACACGCCCGGGCCGAACTCGGCGACGTTCAGGTAGACCTCGAGGATCCGACGCTTCGGCCAGAGCGCTTCGATCCACACGGTGAGGTACGCCTCGATCCCTTTGCGCGCGAGGCTCCGCCCCGGCCAGAGGTAGACGTTCTTTGCGACCTGTTGGCTGATCGTGCTCGCGCCCCGGCGACGTGCGCGGCGCTCGAAGGCGGCCTCGCGGATGGCCACGTAGTCGAATCCGCCGTGGTCGGGAAATTTCTGGTCCTCCGCGGCCACGACGGACAACGCGAGGGTCGGCGAGATCTCGTCGAGGGGCACCCAGCGAAAGTCCACCGGCCCGTCGGCGCGCAGGACGAACGCCGTCGTCGGGAGCGGAATCCAGCGCCAGGGGAGCACGACGAGGGTCGTCCCGGAGACGACGCACGCGACCGCGAGCGCGCCCACACGGAGCACGCGTCGCGTCCGGCGTCGTCTGCGTGTGCGTCTGCGAGCGGAGATCCGCCACCTCCCGAGCGGGGCCGCAGGGTGCCGCGGCAACCTAGCTCCTCGAGACCTCCGCGTCGGAGGGGCGCGGCGCCGAGTCCGAGACGGGCTCGCCCGGCGGCGCACCACTCGGAACGAGGTCGATGCAGAGGCCGTAGTGGTCGGAGCCGCGGATCGGGAGCCGCGCCGTGCGCTGTGCCACCAGCCCGGTGGCGAAGCAGTGA
>JANQRO010000115.1 GCA_028284525.1 Myxococcota bacterium
CGACCAGCTCTTGCGGGGTCGTGCTGCGATCCGGAAGCGCGCCGCGGAACGGGTCGAAGTGCAGGTTGGGCGCGACGCCGAAGCAGAGCCCGCTCTCGGACAACACCTCGAGCGAAACCGAACAGTGTTCGAGGGCCAGACAGTTCACGCCGACCGCCGAGGCGCCTGCATCGGCCAGGCGCGGCAAGAGCTCCGCCAGGGGTTCTCCCGAGAGGAGGAGCGCGCCGGGCCCACAGACCACGGTCGCCCACACCGGGAGACCGGTGGCGGCCGCGGCGCGGGTGGCCGCCACCGCCTCCCGCGCGGTGTTGTGGGTCTCCACCAGGAGGAGGTCGCATCCGGCCTCGCAGAGGTCGCGGGCGAGCGCTCCGTGTTCGGCCGCGAGGCTCGCGTCGTCGGGGGTCCGTCCCGGCTCGTAGCAGTCCTCGAGGGGCGCGATCGAGCCGGCCACCCACACCCCGCGCTCTGCCGTCTGGGTTGCGGCCCGCGCGGCGTCCCGGGCGACTGCCGCGGCGCGGCGGGCGAGGGCGCCGGGATCCCCCTTCCAACCGCCGGCGGCAAAACTCCGCGCGCGGGTGCGGAAGGTGTTGGTGGTGAGGAGCTCGGCGCCCGCCGCGGCGTACTCGCGGTGGATCCGCGCCACCGCCTCGGGCTGATCCCGCATCGGGCGCGCGCTCCACAGCGGGGGGTCGCAGTTCAGTCCCCGCGCCTCCAGAAGCGAGCCCATGGCGCCGTCGAGGAGCACGGGGCGCGCGTCGTCGAGGCGTGTCGCGAAGCTCTGCACGGCGCGTCCGGCCTCCCCTGCGGGACCGGAAAGTGCCCTATGATCGCGCCCATGGCTCGCGACAATGCCGGTCGGTCGCGCCCCGCCCTCGCGGTCTTTTGCGATTTCGACGGAACCTTCGCGGTCCAGGACGTCGGCTCGACGATCGCGCGGCGCTACGCCGCCGAGCGCCGCCCGGCGCTCTGGGAGCGTCTGGTCCGGGGCGAGCTCACGCCCTGGGCCTACAACCTCGAGCTCCTCGAGGGCCTCCCCGTGCCCGAAGATCAGCTCGATGCCTTTCTCGCCAGCGTCGAGCTCGACCCCGGGGCCGAGAGCCTGGTGGGCTGGTGCAAGAGCAAAGGCGTGCCGTTTCGGATCCTGTCCGACGGCTTCGACCGCAACCTCGATCGGCTGCAGACGCTCACCGGGGTGGGCTTCGAGTACGACGCCAACGGGCTCGTCTACCGGGACGCGGCCTGGAGCATCCGCCCGGGACACCCGAATCCGGCTTGCGGATGCGGCACGGGGACCTGCAAACGCGGACGCATCGAGGCGTACCGCGCCGCCCATCCCGGGGTGCCGACGGCGCACATCGGGAACGGACGGGTCTCCGATCTGTGCGGAGCGGAGAGCGCCGACCTGGCCTTTGCGAAGGACTCGCTGGCCGAGGCGCTCACCGAGCGCGGTCGCGCCTACCACGCCTTCCGCACCCTCCACGACGTGGTCGGCGAGCTCGACCGCTGGCTCATCGCCCGCGGCGAGGGGTGAGGCGCCGGTCGTCCGCGGGAGCGGCGGGGAGCCGAGGGACGACGTCGGCATCGCGGGCCGCCGGGAACCGAAGGGCGACGTCGTCGTCGTGGGCGGCGGGGTGGCGGGGTTGTGCGCCGCACGTCACCTCGCCGACGCGGGGCTGCGGGTCGAGCTCTTCGAGGCGCAGGACGAGCTCGGGGGCGCCGCCCGCCCGGGCTGGCTCACCGGAGGCGCCGACGAGGCGCTGCTCGAGTTCCTGAGCGTCGCCGGGCTCCGACGCGACGCCCTCGAGCCCGCTCGGGTCTTCGACGTCGGCGCTGGGGGCGTCCTGCAGCCCGCAGCCAGCGACGACGCGTTGCCGCCCGGCCTCTACCGGACACGGCTGCGTCTCCCGCGCTTCCGCCGGGTGCTCGCCGGGATGCGGGGAGCGCTGTGCCGCGACACGCCCGAGCGAGCGGCGCGCTACGACGACCGGTCCATCGAGGCGCTGGCCGCCCTCTATCTGGGGCCTGCGGCCGCCACCCAGTGGCTCGAACCCTGGCTCGCCACCCGGGCTCCCGCAGACGCGCAGCGCACCAGTCGGGTGGCCGCGTTGCTGCCCCTGGCCGGCCGCCGCGGGGGCCCGCTCTACGCCCTGCATGCCCCACCGTCGCGCGACCGGCCGGGGTGGACCCGCGGTGTCGAGCTCCGCTGCGGGGCTCGCGTCGACGCGATCGCCCGGGAGGCGGGACTCGTCGTGCGCGCTGGCGGGGAGACGCGACGTCCCCGGGCGGTGGTGCTCGCCGTGCCCGTGGCGGTCATCGCCGAGGTCGCGGCGTCGCTGCTCGGCCGGCCTCTCGCCCGCGCCCTCGACGCGCTCGCGGGTCGACCGAGCGCCACCCTGTGGTGCCCGCTCCGGCGCGGCGCCGAGCGCTCGCGGGTCGACGGGGAAGGGATCGCCGCGCTCCGGGTCGCCCGCGAGCGCAGCGCCGCCATCGCAGGAATGACGATCGATGTCGAGCAGGGCCTCGCGCGCGCGTCGCTCCGCGATGGCTACGCGCAGGGCATTCCGGGTCGTGCGGCGTCTCCGGCGGAACTCGTCGCCCACCTCGAAGAGCTCCTGCCGGGGATCTACGGCGACGCGCGGCGCGCGACCCTCACCCACGACACCCGAGCCCACTTCGACGTCGGCCGCTACCGGGCCCTCGCCCGCGCGCGGCGTCTCGTCGCCGAGCTGCCGGATGTCTTCGTCGCCGGCGAAGCCTGGAGCGAAGCGACTCTCGAGGGCGCCGCGCAGTCGGGTCGCCGCGCGGCCCGTGACCTCCTCGCCCACCTCAGCCTTTCAGGGTGATCTCCGTGACGCCTTCGCCGCCTCCTTCGGGGGGGGCCGCGGCGAAAGTCTCGACGTAGGGCGAGCGGCGCAGCCACTCGCGCACCGCCTTGCGCAACGCGCCGGTTCCGATGCCGTGGATCACCCGCAGCCCGTGGGCCCCGG
>JANQRO010000120.1 GCA_028284525.1 Myxococcota bacterium
GTGGAACCGCACGGCGACGCCGCTGCGGCGGGGGTGGAACCGCACGGCGACGCCGCTGCGGCGGGGGTGGTACCGCACGGCGACGCCGATCCGCACGCCGTCGGTCGCGATCCCCACGCTGCCGACCCCTCCGGTCCCCACGCGGAGGCGGGGCGCTTCCCGCTCCGCGAGCACGTCGCGGCGAACCTCAACCTCGACATGGTCGGTCGCCTGCGCGAGACGCTGCTCCTCCAAGGGGGGGAATCGAGCTCGCGCTGGGAGCCGCTGGTGGCGCAGGCCGCCGAACGCGTGGAGATTCCCGTCGAGCTGCAGCAGGAGTCGCTGCTCCCCACCGACGCATCGACCTTTGCGACCCGGGGCGTTCCGGTGCTCTCGGCGTTCACCGGCGCCCACGCCGAATACCACACCCCGCGCGACACCCCCGAGACCCTCGACTACGCCGGTCTCGACGCGGTCACGGGTCTGATCACCGAGATCGCGGCCCTCCTGCTCGAAGACGCCGAGGCGCCCGACTACCGCGCCCCCCAGCGCAAACGCGAAGTCCACCCGCGCCGCGCCGTGCGTCTGCGCGCGTACCTCGGGACGGTGCCCGACTACGCCACCGAGGCCCTCGGGATGGCAATCGCCACAGTCGTCGACGGCGGTCCGGCCCAACGCGCCGGGCTGCGCGGCGGCGACGTGGTGGTGCAGCTCGCCGGCAAGCCGGTGCGCAACGTCTACGACTACACCTTCGCCATCGAGGCGATGCGCCCCGGCGTGGCGGTCGAGATGGTCGTCCTGCGCGACGGGCGTCGCGTCGAGCTCGAGATCACCCCCGAGGCGCGTCAGTGAGCCACGACTCGGAGGGTGTGTCGTGGAGGCGGGGCGCCTTCCTGCTGCTGGTCGCGGCGGGCGTCGGGTGTGCGCCGCCCCCGGTGCAGTGGTCGCCGCGGGAAGAGTTCGACCCGGCGCTTCTCGAGGCGCCCCACGTCGAGGACGGGCGCTTCTTCAACCCCTGGGACCCCCAGGTGCCCACCTCCTCCAAGGTGTTGCGCTACGTCGTCACCCGGAACGACGAGCCGCAGGCCTCCGCTCCGGTGGAGATTCCCCGGGTCGAGAACCGCGGCGAATCGCTGCGCGGCGTCGCGGTGCCGCCCGAGATCACCTGGGTCGGGCACTCGACCTTCGCGATCCACGACGGCGCCCAGGTGGCCCTCACCGATCCCCACTTCGGCCCGCGGGCTCTCGTGGTGCCCCGGGAGACCGAGCCCGGCCTGCCGATCGAGTCGATTCCGGCCGACGCCTTCGCCGTCATCTCCCACAACCACTACGACCACCTCGACGTCTACAGCGTCGAGGCCCTGCCCGCGGGCGTGACCTGGTACGTCCCGCTTGGCCTGGGGGCGTGGTTCGCCGACCGCGAGCGGCGCGCCGTCGAACTCGACTGGTGGGAGAGCGCCGAGCACGGCGACTGGACGCTCACCTGTCTGCCCTCGCAGCACTGGTCGCGGCGCATCGGCCAGGCTCCCAACGAGACGCTCTGGTGCGCGTGGCTTCTCGCGTCGCCGACCCACCGCTACTTCTTCGCCGGGGACAGCGGCTACTTTGGCGGCTTCGCGGAGTACGGGCGGCGCTTCCCGGACCTCGATGTGGCGTTGCTCCCGATCGGCGCGTACGCCCCGCGTTGGATGATGGGCTACTCCCATCTGACCCCCGCCGAGTCCTACCGCGTCTTCCTCGATCTCGGCGCGCGCTTCTTTCTCGGGATGCACTGGGGCACCTTCGACCTCACCGACGAGGCCCTCGACGCCCCACCGCGGGAGCTCCGCCGCGCCCTGCCCCCCGGCGAGGATCGCGTGGGGGTCCTCGCGCTGGGGGAGACCTGGATCGTCCCGCCACGCGCTCGCGAGTGATCGACACAAGCTTTTGATTTCACTAAAGAATTTAACATTCAAATGATCGGGTGAATTTTTTTTCGAATAGCGTGATTCGAAAATCGAACTTTTGATAGTCTCCCGTCTGTGGCGCTCTTCGAGTACCCCCAGTTCTGTCCCGTCTCGCGGGCGGCCGAGATCCTCGGCGAGCGGTGGACCCTGCTGGTCGCCCGGGAGCTGACCCTCGGCCCCCAACGCTTCAGCGACCTCCTCGAGCGGCTGCGCCCGATCAGCAGCAGCGTCCTCACCAAACGCCTCGCCGACCTCGAGACCCGCGGGCTGATTGCCCAGCGCAGCCTGCCCCCGCCGGCGGGCTCGGCGGTGTACGAGCTCACCGGGTCGGGCCAGGCGTTGCGGCCGGTGCTCGAGGAGATGGCGCGTTTCGGAATGCGCTTTCTGTTCCCGCCCCGCGGCGGGGCGGAGTACACGAACCCGGAGTGGACGCTCCTCGCTCCGGCGAGCTTCGCCCGCCGCAGCGCCGCGCCGCCGATCCGCGTGCAGCTCGACGTGCGACACGGCGAGACCCGCTACGCCTTTCACCTCGAAGGCGGAGAGGCAGGCACCCGTGTCCGCGAGGCGACGCGGCCCGCCGATCTCACCCTGCGTTTCGAGCTTCCCTTTCTCGTGCCGCTCCTGTCGGGCCTCGCCGACACCGAGCAGGCGATCGCATCCGGTGTCTTGCAGGTCGAGGGCGACCGCAGGGCGCTGCCGCAGGTCCCCGAGCTCTTCGAGATGGAGTTCGGCGACACCCCACCGCCGCCCGGGGCCTTTGGCCCGGGAGGGCCGTGAGGGTTCCGTCGCGTGCCCACACCCCAACGCGGCTCCCGCCGCAACCAGGAGGCAACCATGCCGACCATCCACGGTGTTCCGCTCTCCCCCTTCGTCCGCAAAGTGCGGGTGGCGCTCCACGAGAAAGGTGTCAACTACGACATCGAGCCGGTGATTCCGCTGCCCCCGGCCCAGGACGAGCCGGCTTTTCGCAAGATCAGCCCGCTCGGCAAGATCCCGGGTTACACCGACGGTGACTTCGTCATCTCCGATTCGTCGGTGATCCTGAACTACCTCGAATCGACCGGACCGGCGCTGCTGCCCGACGACGCCCAGCAGCGGGCGCGCGCGCTGTGGTTCGAGGAGTACGCCGACTCGGCGCTGGCCGAGAACGTGGCGCCGGTCTTCTTCAACCGCTTCGTCGCGCCCAAGGTGATGCAGCAGGAGGGAGACCAGGCCGCGATCGACGCGGCGTTGAACGAGGGGCTACCGCCGCTCTTCGATTACCTCGAAGAGCAGCTCGGCGACGGCGAGTACCTCGCCGCCGGCCGCTTCACGGTCGCCGACGTCGCGGTGGGTGCGATGCTGCGCCAGCTGCAGATGGGTGGCGAGTCGGTCGACGCCGGCCGCTGGCCCAAGCTCGCCGCCTACGCGGAGCGGATCCTCACCCGGCCGTCCTTCAAGACCGCCGCCGAGGCCGAGAACCAGATGATGGAGAGTATGTAGCGCCGCCGCTTCCCGGGGGCGGGGCCTCCGCCCCCGGGCCCAGGCGTCGTCAGGGCTTGGCCGTGATGTACGCGACCCAGGCCGGATCGTCCTCGGCGTGCTTGCGCGGTCGGTAGACCCCGTTGGGCTCGTTGGTTCGCTTCTCCGTCCCTTCCCAGTAGACCGTGGTCTCGCGGAAGCCGACCTCGTGGAGCAGGTCGCGCAGCTCCGGGATCGACCAGAGCCGCCACCGGTAGCGGAACGCGTCGCGGATCTCGCTGCCGTCGGGAAACTCGAAGTGGATCAGACAGGTCGCCGAGTGGGTGATCGGGTCGAAGCGGTCTTGATCCCAGACGTAGGTGAAGTCCTCGTACTCCCGGCGCTCCTCGCGTCGCTCCTGGGCTTCGGGGCCCCCGTAGACGTCCAGGATCAACAATCCGTGTTCCGAGAGACTGCGGCGGATCGACTCGAAGTAGCCGCGCAACTCGTGCCGCTTGCGCAGGATGAAGTACGAGAAGTTGAAGGCGACGACGATGTCGAAGGCGCCGGGGTCGAGGGTCAGGACGTCGGCCTCGACGAGCTGGACCCGCTCGCGTTGCTCGGTGCGGAGCTTGGCGAGGTGGTGCTGGCGGGCGTAGGCGAGGGGCTCCGGGTCGAGGTCGACCGCGACGGCCCGATGTCGGGCGCTGGCCGCGACCCAGGCGCTGGCGAAGACGGCGGTGCCGCAGAAATCCTCTCGCAAGGTGCGGGCGGGGCGACCGTGGGCGCGTTTGTACATCCGCCGCACCCGGTCGACGTCGCCGTCCGGGTCCTGCACCGACTCTTCGTAGAGCTCGTACTTGTCCGCACGCTCGGCCTGGGACGCGGTGGATCGCCGAGTGGGTTTGGTCTTTCCGGCTACGGCCACCGCGGTTCCCTCGACACTTGCGCTCATCCAGACACTCCCCGTCTTTCGCTGCGACCTGGCGCAGGGTGAGGATCCGCCGCGGACGACGCAACCCCTGGGTCGGGAATTCGTTCGACCACCAACCGCATGCCCCGCACGTCGCGCACCCGAACCGCGTCGCCGGCATCGATCGGTGGCGACGCGTCGTCGCGGATCGCGCGCCACAACTCGGGTCCGACGTGGACATAGCCCTCCCCGGGATGCGCCGGCACGGGGTCGCGCGCGACACCGGGCTTGCCGCGCAGCGTCGCGCCGGGGTCATCGCGATCGGGGAGGTAGGCCAGCCGCAGGGCGGGGTAGAGCAGGGCGTCCTTCACCACCCACGCGACCCACACGAGCACCGCCACCCGCGTCGAGAGCCACTCGCGCTCGACGCCGTACCACAGTGCGAGGGCGAGCAGGGCGGCTCCCGGCAGCTGCAGCAGGGTGTAACGGCGCAGGGCACCCCGGGTCTCGCCGGCCTCCACCTCAACGCCGCCAGAAGCTCGGGGCGAAGACCACGAGGAAGGTGAAGATCTCGAGACGCCCCGCGACCATGCAGAACGAGAGCGTCGCTTTGGCCACCCCGGAGAGGTGGGCGTAGTGGTCCGCAGGGCCCACGCTCCCAAAGGCCGGGCCGACGTTGCCGACGGCGGAGAGCGAGGCCGAGATCGCGGTCAACAGGTCGGCCCCGGTGGCGGCCATCGCGCAGGCCCCGAGCCCGACGAGTCCGATGTAGGCCGTAAAGAACGCGAACACGCCGGTGACCACGCTCTCCGACACGGGACGTCCCCGGTAGTCGATCGAGACCACCGCGTGGCGGTGGGTCGACACCGCGAGCACCCCGCGCAGCTTGCGCCAGGCCAGCAGCAGGTGGAGCGATTTGATTCCCCCGCCGGTCGAGCCCGCCATCGCGCCGCCGACCATGAAGAGCAGCACGACGAACTGGGCGAGCGCCGGCCAGAGCTCCCAGTCGTGGGTGGCGTAGCCCGTGGTCGTGGCGATCGAGACCACCTGAAAGACCGCGCCGCGCAGGACGGGCTCGAGCGGGTCGCCCTTCGACCACAGCGCGAAGGCCGTCGCCCCCACCCCGAGGAGCAGCGCGCCCAGGTAGAGACGCAGCTCCGCGTCGCGGCTGACCCGGCGCACCTCGCCCCGCAGCAGCTGCCAGAGCAGCACGAAGTTGATTCCGCCCAGGGTCATGAAGACGATCGCGCTCCACTCGATGGCCGCCGAGTCGAAGCCCGCGATCGACGCGTCGCGCGTCGAGTAGCCCCCCGTCGCGATCGAGGTGAGCGCGTGGCAGACCGCCTCGAAGGCCGACATCCCGAGGGCCCAGTAGACGAGGGCGGCGATCGTGGTGAGCCCGGCGTAGATCAGCCACAGCCGTCGGGCCGTGTCCGCGATGCGCGGGGTGAGCTTGTCCGCGATCGGACCGGGGACCTCGGCCTGGAAGAGGTTCATCCCGCCGACCCCCAGCAGCGGGAGCACGGCGATGGCGAACACGATGATCCCCATCCCGCCCAGCCACTGGGTGATCGCGCGCCAGAGGAGGAGGGACTGGTAGCTCCCCTCGATCGGCGACATGACCGTCGCGCCGGTGGTGGTGAACCCGGAGGTCGACTCGAAGATGGCGTCGATCAGCCCGAGGCTGCCCGTGAGCAGGAAGGGCAGGGTGCCGAAGAGACACGCCAGGACCCAGGCGCCGGACACGACGAGGAAGCCGTCCCGGGTCCGCATGCGGCGATCGGTGGTCCGGCTCGACAGCGCGACCGACAGGCCCAGGACCAGGGCGGCGGCGGCGCTCTGCGCAAAGGCCAGCGGGGCTTCGTGGAGCGCAATGGCGAGGGCCAGGGGGGGGAGCTGGAGCGCGCCGACCCCCACCACCAGCCAGCCGAGGATCTCGACGTCCAGACGAAGGTTCAATGCAGGGAGCCGCCGTGGCTCAACACCCAGACTAGGTAGGTCGCGACCCCCATCGACCCGATCAGTCGTCCGATGCGGTCGAAGGCCACCAACCACAGGGCGAGAGCCATCATCGCTGCCAGCATGATCCACAGATCGACGCCGAGGATGCGCACCTCGACACGGAGCGGCGCGATCATCGCCGCGATGCCGCCGATACAGAGCATGTTGAAGACGTTGCTTCCGACGACGTTGCCGAGCGCGATGTCGGCGTGCCCCCGGGCCGCCGCCACACAGCACGCCGCGAGCTCGGGGAGCGAGGTGCCGATCGCGACGATCGTCAGCCCGATCGTGGCCTCCGAGACGCCGAAGAGCCGCGCGACGGCGGCGGCGCCATCGACCAGCAGCCCGGCTCCGAAGAAGATCGCGATGAAGCCGACCAGGGTGAAGAAGATCGCTTTCGGGAGCGGCGTGTCCTCGACCAGCTCGTCCGCCTCGCGCTCGAGGAGCTCCAGGGTGAGGGGGCGCTGGCGGCGTTCGCGCCAGTAGTTGAACGTAGTGAGCCCGACCAGGGTGCCGAAGAGCACGGTTCCTTCGGGTCGCCCGAGGGTCGCGGCGGAGTACGCGAGCACACAGAAGAGCAGGCTCGACAACGCGAGCCCCCCGGCGTCGTGGCACACCGCGCGACGCGCCCAGTGCACCGGGCGCAGCGCCGCGGTGCCCCCGAGGACGAGCCAGGTATTGGCGATGTTGCTCCCCACCACCGAGCCCATCGCGATGTCACCGTGATCCGTGAGCTGGGCCTTGACCGCGACGGCGAGCTCGGGGGCGGAGGTGCCGAAGGCCACGATCGTCGCGCCGACGAGCAGCGGAGAGACCCCGAGACGGCGGGCCAGCGTCACGGCGCCCCGGACCAGGGATTCTCCTCCGCCGAGCAGCAACAGAAAGCCGGCGGCAATCATCAGATAGGGCAACGAACCCCCCGGGCTCCGGACACCTGCGCGCCGGGCCATGGTGCCACGCCGACGCGCGTCGGTCGACGAAGTTGCGCATGCTAGGGTTGCCCACCGCAGGAGGACATGCGATGGAAACGCGCGCCGCCGTGGCCCGAGCTCCGGGCCAACCCCTTGAAATCGAGACGATTCAGCTCGAGGGCCCCCGGTCGGGGGAAGCGTTGGTCGAGATCAAGGCCACGGGGGTGTGTCACACCGACGCGTTCACCCTCTCGGGCGAAGACCCCGAGGGCCTCTTTCCTTCGGTGCTGGGACACGAAGGCGCCGGCGTCGTCGTCGAGGTGGGACCCGGCGTGAGCTCTCTCGAAGTGGGCGACCACGTGATCCCGCTCTACACCGCAGAATGTCGTCAGTGCAAGTTCTGTCTGAGCGGCAAGACCAACCTCTGCCAGGCGGTGCGCGCCACCCAGGGGCAGGGGCTGATGCCCGACGGGAGTAGCCGCTTCCGCGACGCCCAGGGCGAGACCCTCTACCACTACATGGGGACCTCGACCTTCTCCAACTACACCGTGCTCCCGGAGGTCTCCCTCGCCAAGATCCGCGACGACGCGCCCTTCGACAAAGCGTGTCTCCTGGGGTGTGGCGTGACCACCGGGGTGGGCGCGGTGCTCTTCACCGCCGGCGTCGAGCCCGGGGCGAACGTCGTGGTCTTCGGTCTGGGTGGCGTGGGGCTTTCGGTCGTCCAGGGCGCCCGCATCGCCGGCGCGGGTCGCATCATCGGCGTCGACACGAATCCCAAGAAGAAGGCCTTGGGCGAGAGTCTCGGCATGACCGACTTCGTCAACCCGAAGGAGATCTCGGGCGACCTGGTGGAGCATCTCGTCGAGGTGACCGACGGCGGCGCCGACTACAGCTTCGAGTGCATCGGGAACACCGGCACGATGCGACAAGCGCTCGAGTGTTGTCACAAGGGGTGGGGTGAGAGCGTGATCATCGGCGTCGCGGGCGCCGGCCAGGAGATCGCGACGCGGCCCTTCCAGCTCGTGACCGGACGCGTGTGGCGGGGGAGCGCCTTCGGCGGCGCCCGCGGTCGCACCGATGTGCCGAAGCTGATCGACTGGATGATGGAGGGGCGGATCCAGGTCGACGATCTGATCACGCACCGCCGGCCGCTCGAAGGGATCAACGAGGCCTTCGACCTGATGCACCGCGGCGAGTCGATCCGCACCGTCATCGAGTACTAGGCGCTTCGGGTTGTCTTCGTAGCCCGCCGCGAGTCCCTGCGAGCAACCCCGCCCCCGCCCGACGCCAGCACGCGGTGCTCTTGACCGGCACCGGGCTCCGCCCGGCGCGCGCAGCGAGCCAGGCGAGCGAAAGTGCCCTAGGACCGGAACGCGGGGAGCACCTCTTCCGCGAAGAGGGTGGCGGGCTCGCGGGTGTCGCGGCCGAAGAACTCGATCACGAACATGGTGCAGCCGAGGTCGATGTGGCGGCCGATGCAGTCGATCACCCGGGACGGGGTGCCCCAGATGCCATGCGCCTCGAGGCCCGAGCCCATGTGGCCGCCGTAGATCTTCGACGCTTTCGCGAGGCCTTCGTCGGCGGCCTGCTCGTCGGCACCGAGAATCACGACGCACTGCTGGGAGATCTCGATCTCCGCCGGGTCGCGGCCGACTTCGTCGCAGCGTTTGTGGAGGACCTCGACCTTGGCGGCGAGCTCGCTCTGCACGGCGGCGGGGTTGTTCCAGATGTCGGCGTGCTGGGCGGCGATGCGCATCAACATGCGTTCGCCGGAGCCACCGACGAGGATCGGGAGGTGGCGCGTCGGCTTGGGCTCACAGACGGCCTCGCGCAGCGTGTAGATCTGTCCCTCGTAGTTCGCCTTCTCCTCGGCGAAGAGCAGACGCAGGATCTCGATGGTCTCTTCGAGGGCCTGCATGCGTTCGCCGATCCCCGGGAAGGGATTGCCCACGCCGGTGAACTCCGCCTCGAACCATCCCGACCCGAGCCCGGCGATCACACGCCCGTGGCTGATGTGGTCGAGGGTGGCGAGCTGTTTGGCGAACACGCCCGGGTTGCGGAAGAAGGGTGGGGTGACCAGGGTGCCGAGCTCGGCGTGCTCGGTGAGCGCGCCGACCGCGGCGAGCTGGGTCCAGGCCTCGAAGATCGGGAGGTGGGGAGCGGGCACGCCGAACACGTGATCGCAGACCCAGAGGTGGTCGTAGCCCAGTCCGTCGAAGTGGATCGCCGCGTCCTGCGCCTGATCCCAACTGCGTTTGATCTGGGGAAGGGTGACACCGAATCGGGGAGTGCGTTGCATGGGAGAATTGTAGTGCGTGACCCCGGCTGTCGCGTCGTTGGCCTACCTTGGGGTCGATGGTGGGGGCCGGCGACAGCGACGCGCCGACGCAGACCGCGCGGGGAGCGATGCGGGTGCTCCCCGGTGCGCGTCGGGCGGAGGCCGCGCTCTTCGACGAGCTGGAGCAGGCGCTCCGCAACCGGAAGGGATTCGCACCGCCGCTGCGGATCGTCGTCCCCTCCCGCAGCCTGCGCGATCACCTGAGCCGGGCGCTGCTGCGCCGTCGGGGAATCTCGACCCTCGGAGTAAGCATTCAGAGCCACATCGCCCTGGCGCTCGAGGCGCTCGAAGGGTTGGGACACGCGCCGGCACCGGGGCAGGCGCTCGCCGCGGTGCTGGCGCGACGCGCGGCGCTCTCGGCCCCGCGTCTCGCGGGAGAGCTCGGACGCTTCACCACCGGAGCGGAGGGCGCCCGGGCGTCGATCCGCGATCTGATCGACGCGGGCTTTGGCCCGGCGCACCTCGATGCCGCCCTGGAGTGTCTCGGAGCCCGGGGCGATCCGCGGGAGGAGCGTGTCGCCGCGCTTCTGCGCGCCGCCGCGGACGTGGTGGCCGGTCTCGAGGATGCCGGCGCCGCCGACGCGGCCCGTTTGCTCGAGCGCGCCACCGCCGCGCTCTGGGACACGGGCCCCGGGCTCCTTCCCTGCGCCGGCCTCTGGATCTACGGGGTGGCCGACGCCACCGGGGCGCTCGCCGACTGGATCGACGCGCTGCTCTCCCAGCTCGGGGGGCGTCTGGTGTTGAGTCAGCCCCCCGACCCCGCGTGTCCCGGGCTGCTCGAGGGCCGCTACAGCGACGAGTTCGCGGCGCGGCTCGCGGGGCGCGGGATCCGACGGGAGGCGGAGACTCTGGCGCTTCCCGCCCCGCCGCGCGTCCGTCTGCTCCACACGGCGTCGCCCGCCGCCGAGGCCGAGGCCGTCGCCCAGCGGGTGCGCGCTCTGCTCGACGACGGGGTCGAAGCCGAGGAGGTCGCGATCTGTGCGCGGCGCTTCGACGCGTATCGCGGCCCCCTGGTCGCGGCCCTCGAGCGCTGGGCCATTCCCTTCTCCTCGGTGGGTCTCGGCTCCGGCGGCACCGCGGTCGAACGCGTGGCGGTGGCCCTCGCCCGGCTGCTCGAGGAGCGCGCGCGGCTCGAGACCGAGGCCTGGTGCACCCTCGATCCGCGTCTCGGCGACGACGATCGCACCGGTCTCCACGAGCTGGGCCTCGCCGACCTCGGCGCGCTGGTCGCCGAGGACAGCGACGCGGGCTTCGCAGACAAGAGCTGGCGGGCGCTTTCGGTGCGGCGACGCCTCGATCGCGCCCGCGGCCTCGACCGCGCCCGCTTTGGCGAGGCCCGCGAGCGCGCCCGGTCCGTGCTCTCCCATCTCGACCGGTGGCCCGAGACCGCGCCCGCTCTCCACCACGCCGAGGCGCTGGGCGCACTCCTCGATCTCCTCGGGTGGCCACGCGGTCGCGACGCCCACCGCGCCGCGTCCGCGCACCGCGACGCCCACCACGCCGCCGCCGAGCGGCTCGCGGCCTACGCCGCCGCTTTCCCCGAGACGGTCCGGCTTTCGGCTGCGGAGTGGCGCGCCGGTCTGCGGGATGCCCTCGCCCGCGGCGCGGGTCCCGAACCCGGCGGCCGCGGAGGCGGCGTGCAGGTGCTGAGCGTCGTCGCGGCTCGCGAGCGCTGCTTCGGCCACCTCTTCCTGATGGGGCTCGGCCGCGATGTCTTTCCGAGGCCCGTGGCCGACGACCCGCTCTTTCCCGAAGAGCTCCGCTGGCGTCTGCGCGCGGTCCTCCCCGACCTCCCGGTGAAGCGCCGCGGCCACGACGAGGAGCGTCACCTCTTCGCGGGCCTGCTCGCGGGCGCCGACGACGTGACCCTGTCCCGCAGCGTGTGCACGGCGACCGGGCGGGAGTGGCCCGAATCACCGCTCTTGTTGCGGCTCCGGATGGCCCGTCCCGAGATCGCCGAAGGGAATCCGGCCGCCGTCGCGCACTCCCCGCCCGAGACCGCGGCGCTCGAAGCGGCCCTCGCCCGCGACACGGCGGGTCTGGTCGCGCTGCTCCCGAAGGTGGTGGAGATCCGGCAGCGCGAAGTGGCGTCGCTTCGCGGCGAGCCCGGTCACGGCGCCCCGCCCGAGCGGGTGGCCGCCGGCCTCGTCGCGGTGTGGGGAGAGCTCGACCTCCCGCCCTGGGCGGCCGCGGAGCGTCCGCTCGGCCCCTACTACGGCTGGGTCGGTCCGCCGGCCTCCGATGCCCCGGCGCCCTTCATCACCGTGTTCGCCGATCTGCTCCGCTGCCCGTGGAAGCGATTCCTCGAGCGCGAGCTGCGGGTGACGCCTCCTCCCGACCCCGGCGCCGCGCTGCCCGCCCCCGACCCGCGCTCGGTGGGCAAGGTGCTGCACGAGGTGTTGGAGCGAGTCGGCGAGACCGCGGCAGGGGTCCACCCGGAAGGTGCGGACGATGCCGAGGATTGCGCGCCGGTACCGAGCCTCGCGACGCGACTTCGCTCGGCGCCCCGTCCCCTGCGCTGGCCCGATCCCGAGACCCTGGAAGGCTGGGTGCGCGAGGCCGCCGAACGCTGCGCGCGGGAGGACGGCGTGCGCGCTCCCCACTTCGCCCACCTCCTCGCGCAGAGCGTGGCGCCGGCCTTGACGCGGGCGCGCGCCCTCGACCACGCGCGCCAGCCCGCGGTCTATGGCGCGGAGCTCGAAGGGGTGGCGACCGTGCGTCGGCTCGGAGAGTCCACGACGCGCAAGATCCGCTTTCGCGCCGATCGGGTCGAGGCGGGGAGCGCCGGCGCCGTGCTGGTGGAGTTCAAGAGCGGGGCCTGCTTCGCCGACCGGGCGACCGAGACGTCGCGCCGCGAGGGTCTCGCCGGCGTCCTGGCCCGGGGG
>JANQRO010000125.1 GCA_028284525.1 Myxococcota bacterium
TGATCCCGGCGCCGAGGAGACGGCCGCTCTCGCGTTCGAAGACGAGCTTGGTGAGCCCTTCGGCGCGGCCCACCCCGAGGGCGCGGCCACTCGCCGCCCACGGGAACTTCGCGACGTCGACCTCGCGCCCCGCGGCCTTGGCCTCGGCCTCGCTCTCCCCCATCCACGCGACCTCCGGGTCGGTGTAGGCCACCGAGGGGATCGCCTTCGGATCGAAGGCCGCCGGGAGGCCGGCGATCGCCTCGGCCGCGGTCTTGCCCTCGTGGGTCGCCTTGTGCGCGAGGAGCGGACCCCCGGTGATGTCGCCGATCGCGTAGATGTGGGGGACGTTGGTGCGCCGTCGCGCGTCGACGGGGATGAAGCCGCGCTCGTCGCACACGACTCCGGCGCGTTCGGCCTGGATGCGATCGCCGTTGGGGGTGCGGCCGACGGCGACGAGGACCGCGTCGAAGCGGTCTTCGGCCGGTGCGCCCTCGCCCTCGAAGGACACACGGATCCCCTCGGTCTCCGCCTTCATGTCGGTGACCTTGGTGCCGGTGTAGATCGCCTCGTAGCGCCGGGTGAGGCGGCGCTTCAAGGGGCGCAGGAGATCGGGGTCGACGCCGGTCATCAGGTCGTCGAGGAGTTCGACGACGCTGACCCGCGCGCCCAGCGCGTGGTAGACCGTCGCCATCTCGAGCCCGATGATGCCGCCGCCCACCACCAGCAGACGCCCGGGGATCTCCTGGAGCTCGAGGGCGCTGGTCGAATCCATCACCCGCGGGTCGTCGTGGGGAATGCCCGGTAGCTCCACGTTGCGCGAGCCGGCGGCGATGATCGCGGTGTCGAAACGCAGACGCTCGACGCCGTCGGGGCGCTCGAGCTCCATCGTGTTCGGGGTTTCGAAGCGCCCGGTCGCGCGGAGGACTTCGACGCCGCGCTGTTTCGCGAGCTTGGCGAGCCCGCCGGTGAGGGTGCCCACCACGCCGTCCTTGTGCGAGCGGATGCGGCCCAGGTCGATGCTCGGCGCGCCGTAGTCGACACCCTGCTCGCGGAGCGCGTCGACCTCGTCCATCACGCCGGCGATGTGGAGCAGGGCCTTCGAGGGGATGCAGCCCACGTTGAGACACACCCCGCCGAGGGTCGGGTAGCGCTCGACCAGCACGACGCGTTTGCCGAGGTCGGCGGCGCGGAAGGCGGCGGTGTAGCCACCCGGCCCGGCGCCCAACACCACCACCTCGGCGTGGCGCTCGCCACCGCTGCGTTGCGCAGCGGCCGGGGCCGACGCCGCGGTCGTCGCTGTGTCGGGCGCGCCGTTGGCGGCGGGAGCGCGTTGCTGGGGCGCCAGGGTCGGCGCCGGCGCCGCGGTCTCGAGCTCGGCGGCGTCGACCTCGAGGATCACCAGCGCGGCGCCCTCGCTCACGAGGTCGCCCAGCGACACGCTCACCGCTTCCACCACACCGGCGTGGGGCGAGGGGATCTCGACGCTCGCCTTGTCGCTCTCGAGGGTCACGAGGGAGTCCTCGCGGGCGACGCGCTGACCCACTTCGACGAGGACCTCGATCACCTCGACGTCTTCGAACTCGCCGATGTCGGGGACCGGGATGGTGACACTCGGCACGGTCGAACCTCAGAGCAGGATGCGGCGCATGTCGGACAGGTATGCGGCCAGCAGTCGCGTGAAGCGCGCCGCGTCCGCCCCGTCGATCACGCGGTGGTCGTAGGAGAGCGAGAGCGGGAGGATGCGCCGCGGCACGAACTCGCCGTCCTGGTACACCGGGCGCCACTCCATCCGCGACACCCCGAGGATCGCGACCTCCGGGTGGTTCACGATCGGTGTGAACTTGGTGCCGCCGATCCCGCCCAGGCTCGAGATGCTGAAGCTGCCACCCTGGAGGTGCTCGGGACGCAGCTTGCGGTCGCGGGCGCGCGCCGAGAGCTCCTGGAGCTCCGCGGCCATCTCGAAGAGACCCTTGCGGTCGGCGTCGCGCAACGCCGGCACCACGAGGCCGCGCTCCGTATCGACTGCCACCCCGATGTGGTAGTAGTGCTTGAGGACGAGGTTCTCCCCCGTCGCGTCGAGGGAGGCGTTGAACTGCGGCATCCGCCGCAACGCCGCGACACAGGCCTTCACGATGAAGGGCAGGAAGGTGAGCTTCACCCCCTGCTCCTGGGCCTCCGGCTGCCGCTCTTTGCGAAACGCCTCGAGGTCGGTGACGTCGGCCTCGTCGAACTGGGTGACGTGGGGAACGGTGACCCAGCTGCGGTGCAGGTTCGCCGCCGAGATCTTGCGGATGCGGTTGAGCGGCGCGACCTCGGTCGGCCCGAACTTCGAGTAGTCGATCTCCACCGGCGCGGCGACGTTCACCCCGGCGATCGGCACGCCACCGCCACCCGTGCCCTGTCGCAGGCTCGCCTTGACGTAGCCCTGGAGGTCTTCCTTCAGGATGCGGCCCTTGCGGCCACTCCCCGGCACGAGCCGAAGATCCACGCCCAGCTCGCGGGCGAGGCGTCGCACCGAGGGGCTCGCGTGGGCCTGGGGGAGTTCCGACTCCACCGTATAGGGCGCCATGTCCGCCGGGCTCGGCGCTTCCGCGGCGGCCGCCGCGACGGCGCCCGCCGCGACCGGGTCCGCCGTCGTCTCCGCGGGCGCGATCTCCGCTGCCGAAGCGGCCGCCGCGCGCGGCGCGCTGGCCGTGCTCGCCGGGGCGGCCTCTTCCTTCTCGTCGACCTCCATCTTCCCGATCGGCATCTGCTCGAAGGCGGGGTCGCCCACCGACACCCGCATCTCGGTGATCACCCCCGCCCACGGAGAGGGGATCTCCATCGAGGCCTTGTCGCTCTCGAGGACGATCAGCGATTGCTCCACCTCGACGCGATCGCCGGGCGCCACCAGCACCTCGATCACTTCGACGTCTTCGAATTCGCCGATGTCGGGCAGTCGAATCTCTCGTGTTGCCACTCGCGTCTCCGCGGCGCCGGCCGCTAGCAGTCCACCGGGTTCGCTTTGTCGGGGTCGATCTTGTAGCGCTCGAGCGCCTGGCGCACCGTCTCGGGGGGAAGCTCGCCCGTCTCGGCGAGCTCTTTCAGCGCCGCGACGGCGATGAAGAAGCGGTTCACCTCGAAGAAGTGGCGGAGCTTCTCGCGCCGATCGGAACGCCCGTAGCCGTCGGTGCCGAGCACCCGGTACGGGCGCCCGACGAAGGGCCGGATCTGGTCGGCGTAGGCCTTGACGTAGTCCGTCGACGCCACCACCGGCCCGCGGTGCCCGTCGAGACAGGTCTCGACGTAGCTGCTCCGCGGCGGATCGGTGGGGTGCATCATGTTGAAGCGCGTCGCCGCGAGCCCGTCGCGGCGCAGCTCGTTGAAGCTCGTGACGCTCCACACCTCGCTCTCGACGCCAAAGTCGGCGCGCAGCAGCTCCGCGGCCGCCTCGACCTCGCGCAGGATCGTGCCGCTGCCGAGCAGCTGCACCCGGGGGCCGTCGTCGCGCTCGGCCCCGCGCAGCGGGTACATCCCGCGCAGGATCCCTTCGCGCGCGCCCTCGGGCATCGGCGGGTGCTCGTAGTTCTCGTTCATCACCGTGATGTAGTAGAAGACGTTCTCCTGCCGGGTGTACATCCGCTCGAGCCCTTCGTGGAGGATCACGGCGAGCTCGTAGGCGTAGGTCGGGTCGTAGGAGACACAGTTCGGGATCGAGGAGGCCCAGAGCTGGCTGTGCCCGTCCTGGTGCTGGAGCCCCTCGCCCGAGAGCGTCGTGCGCCCCGAGGTCCCGCCGAGCAGGAAGCCGCGGGCCTGGGAGTCACCGGCCGCCCAGAAGAGATCGCCGACCCGCTGGATCCCGAACATCGAGTAGAAGATGTAGAAGGGGATCATGCTCACGCCGTGGCTGCTGTAGCTGGTGGCCGCGGCGATCCACGACGACATCGCGCCGGCCTCGTTGATCCCTTCCTGGAGGATCTGGCCGCTCTGGTCTTCCCGGTAGACCATCACCTTGTCGGAATCGACGGGCTCGTAGAGCTGGCCTTCGGCGGCGTAGATGCCGAGTTGCCGGAACAGACCCTCCATCCCGAAGGTGCGCGCCTCGTCGGGCACGATCGGCACCACCGTCTTGCCGATTGCCTCGTCGCGGACCAGGGCCGTGAGCGCGCGGACGAAGGCCATCGTCGTCGAGTAGGAGCGCTCGCCCGAGCCATCGAGGAGACGTTGGAAGACCTCGATCCCGGGGATCGCGAGGGGCGGCGCCCCGCGCTGCCGCGCGGGGAGGTAGCCGCCGAGGGCCTGCCGCCGCTCGTGCATGTAGCGGATCTCGGGGCTGTCCTCGTCGGGCTTGTAGAAGGGCGCCTCCTCGATCTGGTCGTCGGGAATCGGGATGCGGTAGCGGTCGCGGAAGGTCTTGAGGGCCGCCTCGCCCATCTTCTTCTGTTGGTGGGTGAAGTTCTGGCCCTCGCCCGCCTCGCCCATGCCGTAGCCCTTGACCGTCTTGGCGAGGATCACCGTGGGCTGGCCCTCGGTCTCCATCGCCCGCTGATAGGCGGCGTGGATCTTCTGGGGGTCGTGACCGCCACGGTTCAGCAGCCAGATCTCGTCGTCGGTCATGTTGGCGACCATCGCCTGGAGCTCGGGATGGGTGCCAAAGAAGTGCTCGCGGACGTAGGCGCCGTCTCGCGCCTTGTAGGCCTGGTAGTCCCCGTCGACCGCCTGCTCCATACGGGCGAGCAGCGTCCCGTTCTTGTCGCGCCGGAGCAGCGGGTCCCAGCGCGAGCCCCAGATCACCTTGATCACGTTCCACCCGGCGCCGCGGAAGTCGCCCTCGAGCTCCTGGATGATCTTGCCGTTGCCCCGCACCGGGCCGTCGAGACGCTGCAGGTTGCAGTTCACCACGAAGACTAGGTTGTCGAGCTTCTCCCGGGACGCGAGTCCGATGGCGCCCAGCGACTCGGGCTCGTCCATCTCGCCGTCGCCCATGAAGGCCCAGACCTTGCGTCCCGAGGTGTCGGCCAGGCCTCGGTTGTGCAGGTACTTCATGAAGCGCGCCTGGTAGATCGCCGTGATCGGCCCGAGCCCCATCGACACCGTGGGGAACTGCCAGAAGGTCGGCATCAGCCACGGGTGCGGATACGAGGAGAGCCCCTTGCCGTCGACCTCCTGGCGGAAGTGCCGGAGCTGCTCCTCGGTGATGCGGCCCTCGAGGAAGGCGCGGGCGTAGATGCCCGGCGAGCTGTGGCCCTGGATGTAGAGCAGGTCGCCGCCAAAGTCTCCGTGGGGCGCGCGGAAGAAGTGGTTGAAGCCGACGTCGTAGAGCGTCGCCGCCGAGGCGAAGCTCGCGATGTGGCCACCGAGCTCCGAGCTCTGCCGGTTGGCCTGCACGACCATCGCCAGGGCGTTCCAGCGGATCACCGAGCGGATCCGGTGCTCGAGGCCGGGCTCCCCCGGCATCTGCGGCTCTTCGCTCGTGTGGATCGTATTCAGGTACGAGGTCGTCGCCTTGTAGGGCAGGTTGGCCCCGGCGCGCCGCGCCTTGTCGATCAACGACTCGATCAGGAAGTGGGCCCGGGAGATCCCTTCGCTCTGGATCACCGATTCGAGGGATTCGATCCAGTCCTGGGTTTCCCGGGGGTCGAGGTCGGTCGGCTTGCTCACGGGGAGTCTCCGGCGACAGCGGCGCGACGCGCCGCCTGCAGGCGTTGGAAGTCGGCGTCGGCGTGGTACGACGAGCGGGTGAGTGGCGACGACGAGACCAGGAGAAAGCCCTTTGCCTCGGCGCGCTCGCGATACACCCCGAACTCGTCCGGCGTCACGTAGCGCTCGACGGCGGCGTGCTGTGGCGTCGGTCGCAGGTATTGACCGATCGTGAGGAAGTCGACCGAGGCGGCGCGCAGGTCGTCCATCACGGCCTCGACCTCGTCGGCGTCTTCGCCGAGCCCCACCATGATCCCCGACTTGGTGAAGGTGCCGGGCTCGAGGGTCTTCACCTGTCGCAACAGGTCGAGGGAGTGTTCGTAGTTGGCGCCGGGTCGGATCCGTCGGTAGAGACGCGGCACGGTCTCGAGGTTGTGGTTGTACACGTCGGGGCGCGCAGCGGCGACGGCCTGGATCGCACCGGGCTTGCGACGGAAGTCGGGGGTGAGCACCTCGATCGTGGTCGCCGGGGCCGCGGCGCGGATCGCCTCGATGGTGGCCACGAAGTGGGCGGCGCCGCCGTCGGCCAGATCGTCCCGGTCGACCGAGGTCACCACGACGTGGCGGAGCCCGAGGGCGCCCACCGCCTGGGCCACGTGGGCCGGCTCGTCGGTGTCGACCGGGTCGGGCGCCCCGGTCTTCACGTTGCAGAACGCGCAGGCCCGGGTGCACACGCTCCCGAGGATCATCACCGTGGCGTGACCCTGGGCCCAGCACTCCCCCAGGTTGGGACAGGCCGCCTCCTCACAGACGGTGTTCAGCCGCAGCTCGCGCATGAGGTCGCGTGTCTGGGTGACCCCGGGGCCGCTCGGGGCGCGCACCCGCAGCCAGGGCGGCTTGCGCGCGAAGCGCCTCCCACCCTCGGACGGGGCGTCGCCGGCGTTCTCGATCTGGAGCAGCGGTGTCTTCGACGCCACCCGTGAACTCCCCACAACCTCTCACAAGTCAGGGACTTAGAGCGCAGACTAGCAGCGCGGTGCAGCGATCCCGAGACGGCGCCGAGGGCGCGGGCCCGCCGCCCTCTCCTTCCCATCGGACGGAGGCGCAAGAAGGGTGAGGGGAGATGCGGGATTGGCACGCAACCCACCGGAAAATGGCGGGATTAGCGCTTCAGGGCCTCACGGACGAGTTCCAGACGGTCGTTGCCGAAGTACATGTCGTCGCCGTCGACGAAGAGGGTAGGGGAGCCGAAGCCACCGCGGGCGATCAGCTCGTCGGTGTTCTCCTTGAGGCGGGTCTTGTAGACGGGGTCGGCGATCTTGGCGAAGAAGGCCGCCTCGTCGAGACCCACCCGGCCGACGATCTCGCGCAGCACGTCGTCCTGGGAGATGTCGCGGAGGTCGCCCCAGTAGGCTTCGAAGATCGCCTTGGAGTAGGGGGAGATCTTGCCCTCCTCCTCCGCGTAGAAGGCGCCGCGCATCGCCTTCACGCTATTCACCGGAAAGACCGGCGGCATCCCGATGCGCAGCCCCTGGTGGCGCGCCCAGTCCTGCAGGTCCTTGGCGTAGTAGGTGGCCTTCGCCTTCACGGGACGCTCCCGCGACTCGTAGACGCTCGGGTTGACCGTGTTGAACACCCCGCCCACGAGGATCGGCTTCCAGACGAGTTCGGCGCCGGTATCGCGCGCCAGCGCTTCGACCCGGCTGAAGGCCAGGTAGGTCCACGGGCTGGAGCAGTCGTAGAAGAACTCGAGGCGGGCCATCGCCGCATCCCTCCTCCGTCCGGGCGCGGGCATCGCGCGTCGGGCGGAGAAGCGTAGCAAGGTCAGTCGGCGCGCCGCTCCCGGCGACGCCGCTCGACGAAGAGCGGAATGCGCTCGCCGGTCTCGACGTCGTAGGCGAAGGCCGCGCTGTGGGCGTCGTCGCGCGCGCTCTGGATCAGACGGCCCACTTCGTAGGCGGTGTAGAGGATGCAGAGGAGTCCGGCGGCGCCGAGGAGGGTGACGGTCATCCAGCGTGAGTGCCGCCCGCGGGCGGGGTGGTGTCAGGCCGCGCCTTCGCCGTCGGCCTGCACCGGCGCTGCGGGCGCGGCGCCGGGGGAGTCGGCAGGGGACTCGCGGGGAAGAAGCAGGGGGAGTGCGCAGGCCAGCGCGACGGCGCCGACACCCCCCACCCAGAAGGGCGCCCCGACGCCCGAGGCGTCGATCAGCCAGCCCGCCCCGAGGC
>JANQRO010000128.1 GCA_028284525.1 Myxococcota bacterium
CGGGACGGCCTTCCCCGACGAGTCGCCACAACAGCTCGGCGTGGTCGAGCCGGGCGATGGCGTCGTTGCGGAGGAAGTCGTCGTTCGCCGCGACGATCACCTCGCCGGCGCCGACCGGGAAGCCCAGCAGCAGCGCGCCGTGTTCGTCCTCGATCCACCAGGTGGTCTCGACCCCCGGCGCCTCGAAGCGGGTGGCGTCTTCGAGTTCGAGGGAGAGCGGCTCGGCGCGACCGGGCACCGACACCGCGAGCGCGGCGTGGGCCGCCTCCTCGAGCTCCGTCGCGAGCACCCCCCACTCGGCCAAGGAGGGCACGTCACTCCACGCGCATCCGCAGCGGTCGCCGAAGAGCAGCAGGCGCCCCCCGGCGAGGAGCCACACGCGCAGCTCGTCGGGGTCGACCTCTTCGACCCGCGAGGTCGTGAGGATCCAGCTCTCTCCGGGCCTCGGGGGCGTCGCGTCGCGGGCGCGCTCGGTGTCGGCGCCCATCTCTTCGAGAAAGCGCTCGGCGGCGTAGTAGACGTTGGTCTTGGCCTCGAGGCTGTCGAGGGAGGAGCGCTCGACCTCGCGGCGTTCGAAGCACGCGAAGACCAGGAGCCCCAGGGCGAGGACGCCCCCGACGGCGATCCACAAGCGCTGTGTCGCCGGGCTCACGACGGGACCTCGGCGCCGCGTCGCAGATGACGCGACCAGCGGGTGCAGAGCTCGCGAAAGGTGTCGTCCGGCGGCGTCTCGTGGGCGTAGGCCACGCGTTGCCACGAGCCGGTGAGCGCGGCGAAGTCGTCGACGAGAGGCGGCTCGGGGCTCGCCCGGGCCCGCTCCACGCACTCGCCTTCGGTGGCGCTCTCGGGCACCCGCAGCGCGTGGCGGGTCACCAGGTGGGCGAGCGCACCCCGGTAGAGCAGGCTCATCGCCTCCCGCGCCCGGCCCTCCCGCCACCACGCGGCCGCCGTGGCGACGACGTCGTCGGGGAGGGACTCCGGGCGGATGTCCAGACCCGCGACCCGCTCGGGCAGCGCCTCGCCGCGATCCCCCGCGTCGCGTCCCCGCCCGCGGAACTCGAGCTTCGAGAGGAAGTAGACCAGGGCGATGACCCCCGCGACGAGGAGTCCCCAGCGCAGCAGGCCCGCCAGCATCCCGCCGAGCTCGGGGAGCGCGCCGCCCCTGCGCGATTCGAAGGGGCGCAACCGCCACTCGCTGGTGGTCTCGGTCTCCACGATCTCGTCGATCACCCGCCGCGCCTCGCTCGCCGGGAGCCGCTCCGCCGCCGCGACCGGAGCCGGCGCCGCGAGCGCCCCGACGAGGAACGCGCCGACCAGCGCCGCCGCCAGCGGTCCCCGCGCGGTCCGCTGGGCGAGGCGTCGAAACACCAGCTCGATGTCCCAGCCCTCGAGCTCCATGCGTCGGTTGATGTAGAGACCGAAGCCCCCGGCGACGTAGAAGGGCCCGATGGCCGAGAAGGCCAGGTAGACAAAGACGTAGTGAAGCCAGTCGTAGCCGGTGACGACATCGCCGCCGAGCCCGTCCCACAGGGTGCGGAGCTCGACGGTCGGAACGAAGAGCAGCACGAGCCCGTAGAGGCTCAGCACCACCGAGAGCTCGAGCACCAGACAGGTGACTTGAAAGAGCCCGGCGACCCCCAGGACCCCGCGTCGCAGCACCTGTTGACGCCGCGACATGGCGCCCCAGCGCAGCCCCTCGAGCTGGATCACCGGCAGGGTGAAGGCGCGCGCCCGGGTGGGGCGGTGCAAGGTGAGGGAATAGAGCGCGCCACGGCGCCACTCGCCGGGGAGGGCACGGAGGGTCTCGCGCCACCCGGGCGGGTCGCCGAAGACCGAGCGGCTGATCACGTAGAGCGGCGCCCGCTCGTAGAGGGGCTTGCCCCACCAGAGCAGCAGCAGGGCCATCCACGGATGGGAGGGGAGCAGCGCCGCCAAGACGAGGGCGACGGGCAGGGTGGACGCGAACCACGCGCCAAAGAGCGGGCGCCACCAGACCCGGGCCATCCGGAAGCCCAGGTCGATCGCTTCCCAGGGGCTGCGGGGCCGCAGCGCGACGGCGAGACGCTCAATCTGCATCGCGGGTTCCGGCGAAGCCGAGATAGAGAAAGACGACACACCAGAGCGTCGCGCCCACGATGTACTTCGCCTCGTGGGGCACCCAGCGCGCCGGAGACCAGAAGGCCTCGACCAGCGCCGCCGCCAGGAGCATCGCCGCCGCCCCGTAGACGATCTGCACGGCGCGACGCGCGCTCTGTCGGAGCGCCTCGCCACGACTCAGCGGGCCCGGGGAGAGCAGCGCAAAGCCCAGCCGCATCCCCGCCGCGCCCGCCAGCACGATCGCCGTGAGCTCGAAGGCGCCGTGGCCGATCACGAAGGAGAAGAACTGCTCCCCGGAGCCCACCTGCACGAGCCGCGCGCCGACGGCGCCGATCACGACGCCGTTGAAGAGCAGGAAGA
This sequence comes from Myxococcota bacterium, assembly GCA_028284525.1. Classification (GTDB taxonomy): domain Bacteria; phylum Myxococcota_A; class UBA9160; order UBA9160; family PR03; genus JANQRO01. Next base: position 2,458 of record JANQRO010000128.1, read on the forward strand.
AGGCGCTCCCCACGCCAAAGAGGACACCCCCGGCGAAGGTGCGGAACGCCACCCCGACGTTGTTGCGGATGTAGAAGCCGAACATGTAGGCGTCGGCCTCGGCCGGGCGTCCGACGCGCTGCGCGTCGGGGGCGTACATCGATTCGAAGCTCGCGACCTGCTCGGCGTCGAGGATGGTGTAGATCAGCGCCGGCTCGACGTGGAGCGCCACGCTCACCGCTGCCATCGGGCCGAAGAAGAGCAGCGCCGAGAGCGCCACCATCCGCCATTCGGAGCGGACCCGTTCGGGAAAGGTGCTGCGGAAGAAGCGCGACACCTCGTGCCACGGTGCCGGGGGGGAGCGGTAGAGCAGGTCGTGGCCCCGCGACACCAGGTGGTGGAGCCGATCCACCACGTGGACGCCGAACTGGCGATCGCGGGCCAGGGCGAGGTGGGCGCAGAGCTGGCGGTAGCGCCCCGAGAACTCGGCCGGATCGACCGGGCCGCCCCCCTCCAAGGTACGGAGCTGGGTCTCGAACTCGTCCCACAGCGACGCGTAGCGCGCCTCGAACCCCTCCTGCTTCACCGCCTGCGCTCCTTCAGCCCACCGCGTCGGGGGCGCGTTGCGACGCGTCCGACGGGGCCGCGGGGGTGGCGCCGCCTCCCCGCAGCCAGGCGGCGATCGCGGTGAGCCCGCGCACCGGCTCCTCGGGATGGCCCAGCGCGGGGCCGGCGATGGCCGCGAGCTCCTCGGCGCGCTCGGTGTTCAGAAAGGGGACACGCTCGGCGAAGTCGAGGAGCGCGCGCTGCTCGTCGAGGGCCAGCGGGATCGGCGGCGCCTGGGGCGCGAGCCCGGCCTCCCCGGGCGCACGAGGCGCCAGGGGCGCGCGATAGACGACCAGGGTGCCCGCCGCCATGTCGCCGAGTCGCTGGAAGCGCGGGCTCACCATCATCGCGACCAGCGCCACCCCGAAACAGCCCGGGAGGATGTCGACGGCGCGCAGCAGGTTGCGCACCACCGATTCCGACCACGACACGGGTGTCCCGTCTTCGCGCACCACCGCGAGCTGGAAGGTCATCTTGCCAGGGGTGCGGCCCCGCCACAGCACCTCGAAGAAGACCGGGTAGAACCACTCGACGACGAAGATCGAGATCATCAGCAGGCCGACGCCGAAGGCCCCGAAGTGGGGAAAGAACGAGAAGAACGCCGAGTAGGTGAAGATCCGGATCAGCAGGTCGATCCCCCACGCGAGGACGCGGGGGATCGGGCCCGCCGGGATCAGCGAGAGGTCAACACCCTCCGGTGTCTCGAAGGGCTGGACCGTGTCGAGCGCCGCGCTCACACGCGTGTCTTCCGGGCGAAGCGCACCGCAACAGGGTAGGGATTTTTCAGGCCTGGACGACGATCGTGTCGGCGATGCGGTCGTGGAGACAGCGTCGCGCTTCGCCAAAGATGAACAGGATGTTCCCGATCGACACGAAGGCACCGACGAGGGGAATCATGCCGAGCAGGTTGATGATCACGTTGCGGTGAAAGAAGATGCGACCGAGGGACGCGTCGGAGCCGTCGCTGCGCACCACGCGGATGCTGCAGGCGCGTTTGCCGAGGGTCCAACCGTTGTCGGCGACGAGACGCACGGTGATGACCGCCCACGCGACGAAGCCGGCGAGGATCATCAGACCCCCCGCCCCGGCGAACATCTCCATGCCGGTGGCCGCTCCCGGGTTCTCCATCCCGAGGAGCATCACGAGAATGCCCGGGAGCATGAACGCGAGATAGAAGAGGCCGTCGAGGATCGAGGCGGCGAGACGGGTACCGCGACCAGCGAGCTCGGTGGCGTGGCCAAACCCGCTCGGGCTGAGGTTGGATTCGGGGGCCTGGTAGGGATTCGCACTGGCCGAGGCAGACATCGCATTCCTCCTTTGCGCGTGGGATGCGAGAGCTCTGTATCGGCGCTGCGGAGCCGCCGGTTTAACCGGCACTCCGTGCGCAACTCACCGAATTATCGAAGAAAATCGTGTGTCTGGGGGCTCGGATGCGACGCCGCGAAGCGCGCCTCAGCCCAGGAACGCCGCCACCGCGCGGTTCCAGGCCGGGGCGTCCTCGAAGTAGGGCGAGTGGCCGGTCTCGGGGATCTCCACCACCCCGGCGTTCGCCCCGTCGGGGAGCCGGGCCGCCGCCGCGCGGATCGCCGCGGGCGGGAAGAGCGTGTCGAGGCTGCCCACCACGAAGAGCGTCGGGGTTCGCACGCTCGCGAGCGCGTCGTCCGCGACCCGGGTGGAGAGCAGCGGCGGCGCAATCGCCGCCAGGTCGGGGTCGCCGAACCCGCCGAGCAGTGAGTAGAGGTAGGCGTGGTCCCGGTCGCGGGCGCTGAAGGGTGCACCCACCGCGGGGTGGACGCCGAGCTCGGGGGGTGCCGCGAGGGGCCCGGGGCCGCGCTGCAGGGCATCGATCGCCGTCCGCACCTCGGGGCAGTCGATGCCCCCCGGCGTATCGGCGAGGACGAGGCGTCGCACGCGGGCGGGGTTCGCGATGGCGAAGCCGAGCGCGGTCCAGCCGCCCATCGATTGCCCCACCAGGTCGCAGGTCTCGATGCCCAGGTGGTCGAGCAGGGCCTCGAGATCGTCCGCGGCGAGCGCCGGGGTAGTCGGCCCCTTGCGCGCCGTCGAGCGGCCGAAGCCGCGGTGGTCCCACGCCACCACCCGCCGCGATTCGGCGAAGACGGGGACCTGCTGGTACCACACCGCGTGATTGCCGCCGGCGCCGTGGCACAGGACGAGAGGCGTGCCGCCGTGTCCCGCCGACTCCCAGTAGAGACGCTCGCCGTCGTGGTCGAGCGAACCGAAATCGCGTCGTATCGTGGCCACCGCGCTCTCCTCGTGGTCTCCCCGTCTCCGGCCGGGGGCAGCCATGGTAGCGTCGGACCCGCGAAAGGAGCCTCGATGTCGAACCCCCTGCTCGGCCACGACGCCGCGAGCGCCGGAGGGCCGGCGGCCCTGCTCGCCTGGTCGCAGTCGCTCCCCGAGGCCTTGCGCGGCGTCGTGGAGCGGGTCGAGCGCATCTGGCTCCCGGCTTCGACGCCGCCCTGGACCGCGACGCCGATCGCGCTCCGCGGCGGTCAGTCCTTCAGCGTGTTCGCGAGCGGACGCGTCTACTGGTCCGCGACGGACTCCGCGCAGTGGGCGGGTCCGCGGCACCACCTGTGGTGGCGGGTGGGCGACGGCCCGGTCGCAAACCCGACCCAAGACCACTTCACCGCGCGCGCCGATCGCGACGGCCCCCTCGCGTTGTCGCTGCTCCACGGCTTCTGGAAGGACGAGAGCGGCGTCCTCGCGACCTCCGAACACGCCTATCGTCATCTGCGCGGCGGCGTCGAGGCGATCGTCGTCGTCTGGTCCGGCGACCCCGCCGCGGGGCTCGCCGCCGCCGAGACCGCGAGCGGCGGCGACCCCGCGATCCGCGCGGAGCGGGCGCGCGTCGCCGACCCGGTTCCTGTGCCCGAGGGCTGGCGCTACCTGCTGGAGACCGGGACCGCCGACGTGTACCGGGCGACGGACACGCCCCACGGTCCGGGCATCGACGTCCACGCGGCCAACGACCAGGGGATCCTGCGCAAACCGATCGATCTTCCCCTCGAGCCCGACACGCGCTTGCGTTGGCGCTGGCGTCTCGACGAGTTTCCCTCGGCGCTCGCCGAAGACACGGTCACTACCCACGACTACCTCTCGGTCGCGGTCGAGTTCGACAACGGGCGCGACCTCACCTGGTTCTGGAGCCGCTGTCTACCCCCCGGCACCCACTTCGGATGTCCGGTGCGCTCCTGGACCCACCGCGAGATCCACTACTGCGTGCGCAGCGGCCAGACGGGTGTGGGGACCTGGCAGCGGGAAGAACGCGTGATCGCCCCCGATTGCGAGGAAGCCCTCGGCGAAGTGCCCACGCGTCTCGTCGCCGTGTGGTTGATCGTGGTGAGCTCCTTCCAGCACGGCGTGGCGCGGGGGGCGTTCTCGGAGATCGAGGTGGGCACGCCCCGGGCGATGGAGCGCGTGTTGTGACCGGAAGCCCTCTTCACCCCTTCGGAGAGGCGACCGATAGGGGCATGGTGCAGACCACGAACGACCTCAAGGGCATCCTGCTGGCCGGGGGGGCGGGGACGCGGCTCCACCCGACGACCCTCGCCGTCTCGAAGCAGCTGCTACCGATCTACGACAAGCCCACGGTCTACTTCCCGCTCTCGTCGCTGATGCTCGCGGGGATCCGCGATGTGCTGGTGATCACCACCCCCGAAGATCAGGAGGCCTTCCGGGCGCTGCTGGGAGACGGGTCGGTCTACGGCCTGCGGCTCGAGTACGCCGCCCAGCCCAAACCCGAGGGCATCGCCCAGGCCTTCCTGATCGGTCGCGGCTTCGTCGGCGACGCGCGCGTCGCCCTCGCCCTGGGCGACAACGTCTTCTACGGAGACACCCTGGCGGAGACCCTGCGCCGCGCCGCCGAGCGCGAGAGCGGCGCCACGGTGTTCGGCTACCGCGTCCGCGACCCCGAGCGCTACGGCGTGGTCGAGTTCGCCCGGGACGGACGCGCGGTGGGGATCGAGGAAAAACCCGCGGCCCCGCGCTCCGACTACGCCGTGACCGGTCTCTACTTCTACGACAACCGCGTCCTCGACATCGCCGCCTCCCTGCGCCCTTCGGAACGCGGCGAGCTCGAGATCACCGACGTGAACCGGGTCTATCTCGAGAGCGGCGCGCTCCACGTGGAGCGTCTGGGTCGCGGTGTCGCATGGCTCGACACGGGCACCCCCGAGTCGCTGCTCGAGGCGGCCGAGTTCATCCACGCGATCCAGGAGCGTCAGGGGCTCCAGGTGGCGTGTCTCGAAGAGATCGCCTTCAACCTGGGCTACATCGACCGTGACGCGCTGCTGGCGCGGGCGCACACCCTCTCGAAGACCACCTACGGCGAGTACCTGCGACGCATCGCGGGCTGAGCGCGGGGGCTCAGATCGTCGCGGTGAAGCCGCCGTCGACGATCAGCGCGTGCCCGTTCACATAGCTCGCCGCGTCCGAGGCGAGGAGCAGCAGCGGTCCCACCAGGTCGGACGTCTCGCCCCAGCGACCGAGGGGCGTGCGCGTCTCCACCATCGCGTTGAACTCGACGTCTTGCTGGAGCACCACGTTGATCTCGGTGCGGAAATAGCCGGGGAGGATGGCGTTCGCGTGGACGCCGCCCGGCCCGAGCTCCGCGGCGAGGGTCTTGGTCAACCCGACGATCGCGTGCTTGCTCGCCGTGTACGACACCACCGAGGGTCGCGCGATCACCGAGAGGATCGAGCCGATGTTGACGATGCGCCCCCACCCGCGCTCCACCATCGGGACGGCGCACTCCCGCGCCATCACGTAGGCCGCCGTGACGTTGGTCTCGAGGACCCGGCGGAAGCCCTCGGTGCCGCTCTGCGCGACGAGCGCGCGGTCGATGATGCCGGCGTTGTTCACCAGGACGTCGAGGCGGCCGCGCTCCGCGGCGACCCGGGCCACCGCCTCCACCACGGCGCACTCGTCGGTGAGGTCGAGGGGGACGACGCTCGCCTCGCCCCCGGCACCGCGGATCTCCTCGGCCCGCGCCTCGAGCTTCTCGGCGCTGCGGGCCACCAGCACCACGTGGGCGCCGGCCTGCGCGAGCGCCGCCGCCATCCCCGCCCCGAGCCCCCGGGAGGCGCCGGTCACGAGGGCGACCCGCCCGCCGAGGCAGAACGGCGATGTCACCTCGCTAGATGCCGTAGGCCGCGCAGCAGGCGTCGCCGAGGAGATTGTTGCGCGAGGTCTCCGAGAGCGGGGCGACCAGGGCCTCGAGCTCTTCCATGTAGTTGCCCGGGTGGTCGAAGTGCGGGTAGTCGGTGGCCCAGAAGAAGCGGTCGTTGCCCACATGGTCCACGATCAGCGCCAGCGCGCGTTCGTCCGGGTCGCCGGAGATCCAGCACTGGCGGCGGAAGTACTCGCTGGGCTTGTGCTTCAGCGGCACGCTCTCCCCCAGCGCGGTCTCGTAGGTGGTGTCCATGCGGTCGAGGGCGGCGCCGATCCAGCCCGCCCCCGACTCGAGGACGATCGCCTTCACCTGCGGAAAGCGGTCGAAGAGTCCCCACTGGAAGAGCCCGTAGAAGGCCTGCTGGGGTCCCTGCATCCCGAGGGCGTTCTGGAACCAGGGCGCGTTGCGCATGCCGTCGAAGCGCTGGTACGAGCGCACCGCCGGGTGTTCCGCCATCGGATGGATCGCCACCGGCACGTCGAGATCCTGGGCCTTGGCCCAGAAGGGGTCGTTGTCCGGGTGGCCGTGGGACTTGCGATTCAGGGTGAAGGGGGCGAGAAAGGCGCCAACCGCGCCGGCCTCGACGCAGCGTTCGAGCTCGGCGGCCGCTTCGCCCGGGTCGGCCAGGGAGATGTGCGCCGCCGCGTAGAGCCGATCCTTGGCCTCGTTGCAGAACTCGCAGATCCAGCGGTTGTAGGCGCGGCAGTAGGCGAGGGCGAGGTCGCCGTCGTCGATCTCGCATTCCCAGGAGAGGCCGATGCTCGGGTACAGGATGGCCTTCGCGATCCCTTCGCGATCCAGCTGTTCGACCCGCTCCGCGGGCACCATCGACCCGAAGGGCGCGTTGCCGGGATAGCGTTCGTTCTTCGACGCTTCGATCTCCGCGGCGCTCTTGCCCATCGCGCCCAGCATCGTGAGCAGCTGCAGACGGAAGAAGTGGGAGGGTCGGTTGTCGAGCTCGAGGTACTCGTCGCCGTTCGCGTCGCGGCGGATCCGAATCGCGCGGTCGCGGTAGGCCGGGTCGATGTAGCGCTCCCAGAGGTCCGGGGGCTCCAGGATGTGTCCGTCGGCGTCGACGATGTTCTGGTAATCGAGTGCCACGTTGGATCTCCTCGCGGCCGCTCCGGGCGTCCGGATCCTCCCGGCGCGAGGCGCCGGAGACGCGGCCGTGCTGTGGGGAACGCGTGCACCGTAGCCTGTCGAGCCGTCGCCGCGCTACGGCAAGACCGCCGCGCGCCCGCCGCGTCGCGGCGGGGGCCCGGTGCGCCGCCGTTGGGGCGGGCCCCCCTGCCACCGCCGCGCCAGAGCGGGGCCTCGGGTACCCTGGGCGACCCCGCCCGCGGATGCTGCGCTGCCGCGTCCGGGGACGAGAGGAGACTCCATGGCCGAGTACGCAACCTTTGGGGACATCGCGGTCAACCT
>JANQRO010000298.1 GCA_028284525.1 Myxococcota bacterium
GCCCCGCTCTGGCGCGGCCTCGGGTACCCTGGGCGAACCCGCCCGCGGATGGTGCGCTGCCGCGTCCGGGGACGAGAGGAGACTCCATGGGCGAGTACGCAACCTTTGGGGACATCGCGGTCGACCTCGGCGACGACCACGTCGCGACCGTCGAGATCCGCCGCGGCCCGAACAACTTCTTCTCCCACGCCATGATCGCGTCGATCGCCGACGCCCTCGAGGCGCTCGACGAAGAGCCCCGCGCCAGGGCCGTGCTCTTCTGCTCCGAAGGCAAGCACTTCTGCGCCGGCGCCGACTTCGGGGGCCACGACCGCGCCGTCGTCGACGAGGGCGGGCGCCATCTCTACGACCACGCGGTGCGGATCTTCGCCGCCGGCAAGCCGATCGTCGCGGCGATCCAGGGCGCCGCCGTGGGGGGCGGGCTCGGGCTCGCCCTCGTGGCCGACTTTCGGGTGGCCGCACCCGAGGCGCGCTTCAGCGCGAACTTCTCCCGTCTGGGCTTCCACCACGGCTTCGGGCTCTCGGTGACCTTGCCCCGGCTGGTCGGTTCCCAGCGCGCGATGGACGTCCTCTACACCGGGCGACGCATCAAGGGCGAGGAGGCGCTCGCGATGGGGCTCTGTGACCACCTCGTCCCCTTGGACACCCTGCGCGATCGCGCCCGGGAGCTCGCCGCCGAGGTGGCGAGCTCGGCGCCCCTCGCGGTCCAGTCGATCCGCAAGACCCTGCGCGGCGACCTCGCCGACCAGATCGCCGCGGCGACCCGGCGCGAACGCTGGGAGCAGGAACGGCTCCAGACCACCAACGACTGGAAGGAGGGTGTCGCGGCGATGTCCGAACGTCGCGAGCCGAACTTCACCGCGAGCTGAGTAGACGGTGCGAGGGTGTCGCGGCGATGTCCGAACGTCGCGAGCCGGACTTCACCGCGAGCTAGGTCGGTTCGGCCGGGCGACGTGTCCCGGCGCGCTTAACGGGGAAGGTCGCGGTTGAAGACCGGGTCGCGCCGCTCCGAGAAGGCGCGGATCCCCTCGTCCGCGTCGGGGTGGTGATCGCTCACCGCGGTCTTGGCGGCGATCTCGTCCAGGGACTGCTCCCAGCTGAGCTGCGCCGCGTTGTACACCGAGCGCTTCAGGAAGCGCATCGCCACCTGGGGACCCTCGGCGAGCTCCCGCGCCAGCTCGAGGGCGCGGGGGGCGAGCTCGTCGTCGGGTACGACCTCGTGGACCAGGCCGAGCTCCGCCGCCGCCGCCGCGTCGACGATGCGTTTGCGCATCAGGAAGTCGAGGGTCTTGGCGACCCCCATGTGCTGGACCAGCAGGTACTGCCCGCCCTCGTCGGGAAGCAGTCCGAAGCGCAGGGTCGCGCTGCCCATCCGCGCGCTCTCCCCGGCCAGCCGAAAGTCGCAGGCCAGGGCCAGCGAGAAGCCCGTCTGGATCGCCACCCCGTTGATCGCCGCGATCGAGAGCTTGTCGAGGTTGCGGATGGCGCTGTTCACCGGCTGCGAGAGGTGGCGCAGGCCGTTGTAGGTGCCGATCGCGTCGTGGTGGCCCGGTGGGATCTGCGGCACGAGGGTGGCGTCGTCCTGCTCGCCCGACGAGAAGGCCTTGATGTCGTCACCGGCGCAGAAGGCGCGCCCGCTGCCGGTGAAGACGACCACGCGCACCGCATCGTCCATCTGCGCCTGGATCAGACACTCGACGAGATCGCGTTTGATCGCCGGCCGCATCCCGTTCAGCCGGTCGGGCCGGTTGAACTCGAACCAGGCGATACCGGGCTCTTCGATCCGCAGCTCGAATCCCGCGAACTCGCCGGGGGTCAGCATGGCACGCTCCTCCAACTCGGGGTGGGCGCGCGAGTATACTCCCTCGCGATCGCCGGGGATCGTCACGCGGAGGGGCGCCGATGGACTACGAGCAGATCGTGTACGCAGTCGACGACGGGGTGGCGACGCTCACGCTCGATCGCCCCGAGGCGATGAACGCCTGGACCGACCGCATGTCGGCCGAGCTGAGCGACGCGCTGCACCGCTGCGACGAGGACGACGCGGTGCGCGCCGTGGTGCTCACCGGGGCGGGGCGCGCCTTCTGCGCCGGGCAGGATCTCAGCGCCGGCGGCGAGACCTTCGACCACCGCGGCGTCGCGAGCGGCCGCGCCGAGACGGAGGCCCACGACACGCCACCCGGCTGGCCCGCCCGCACCCC